>NZ_PKGG01000135.1:0-14178 GCF_046480465.1 Arthrospira sp. PCC 8006 | reverse complement strand
CCTTATACATTATCGTTATTTGCTGTTGCCGATAACATTGTAGCTGCTCATCCGAGGATTCGCGATCGCTCAGTTTGTTTATTGGTTGCTATTCATCCCCTCCCTGCAAGCGAGGAAGGGGAATTCCGCCACATTTTGTTAAAAATTGTCAAAATTGGAGTGCGGGTCTGGGTGTGGCCAAAGCTAACGAATTATATCCCAATCCCGTATCCGCCAAGGACCCTGATCTCGGACGAGTTGATATCGAACTTGTAGGGTGCTATCCTCAGACCTCTCCATTTGATTACCTTGATAGAATTGGGTAACTTCCCGCACCTGAGCATCAACAGTACCTTGATTGGGATTATTCTCATTGACATCAACACTCTGGACCCTAACTTCATGCTGAAAACGCCTGTGGGAATTTTCCTGCCTTAATGACTCGGAAAGCCCCATCCACCGAGCCAGGGAAGGCTCAACCAAAATTTCCCTTAATCCTTGAGTTTGATGTTCAGGACCTAGAGCGGCAGATTTAGCAGTCAACCACTGATTAACTACCTGTTGGGCTACAGTGGGGTCCAGGTCAGCCGCTAGGGGGTTGTCTGGTTCGGGTTCAGGAATAGCGATCGGAGAATTATCAAGGCGGATTTCTGGCCCATCGGCTGTCAATCTCGGTCCACCCATTCCCTCTAGGGCATTACCAATCCAACCAAAAATGGCACTCAAAATCATCCATAATAACCAAATCCCAAACAATCCCACTAAGGCTACCAAGATTAATCTTTTAACCTTGTAGTTGGATTCATGGGTTCCCTTTCCTCTAGTTCGTCTGGGAGAGTTAGGTTGAGGGCTACCCTGACCCAGTGGTGGCAGATTAGCCGTAGGAGTACCGTTTAATCCGGCAGCGCTAGAAGATGCCACCGGAGAGGGTTGATGAGATTTAGATGAACTCCCTCTGGCTGGTTTTTGGAGGTAGGTAGATTCATTAGTCGATTGATTGAATCTACCTGGGGGGGTGGTTTTGGGAACCTGTGCGGAGGGAGAATTAGCACCACTATGGGATGACTGAGAGCCTGTAGGCATTCCCACAGAACCGGTAGGCGAATGCCCATTGCTTAGACCATCAGGACTAGAGGAGTAAGGTGCTGATTGAGCGGGATTTGCAGATGTTGAAACTGCGGGGGTCGATCCCGATTGTGCGTAAGTCAATTCATGATCTGACCTACTGCTGCGGCGAGGTTGTACTACGACCCACTCATTGGATGTGGCACGCGCCTCGGCGGGAAGTGCCTCTAAATAAGATTGAACCTGCTTATTAGCAAAATATTCTTTGAGAGAAACTGACTGATTTTGCAAATCTCGGAAATGGGGAAAAACCTCTTCGGCTAACCAGTGTTCTGCATACAGACATAACCCGGGTAACAGGTCTGGGGAATCGACAGAATTTTCGCGAATAAAGGCGATCGCTTCTTGTTCTTGGCTCAAATCCAGGGCACGACTAGCTTCTTCAGTCTGTCCTAGTAACAGACAACAAACCGCCTTTTCCAAATGCACATCCTGACGGCGACCCAACTGCATTAACATTAACTTAGCTTTGCGAATCAGAGCCGGTTGGGCGCGTGCAAATCCCTGAGCCAATAAAGCATAAACGGCTAGGTATGTGCTAACGGCGGAGGGACGATGAGCCTCCATCTCAAATAGGGTCTGTTGTTCAGTGGTAGTCAAAGAACTACGCAATTGCTGGATAAAGCGTAGAAAATCCTCCACATTCAGACCAGAGCGATCGTCACCATGACCATCAATACCGCCTCTTTCATGGAGCATTTCCCGCAACAACTGCAATCCCCGGCGACGTTCATCAGTTTTCACCTCTGGCAGTTGTAGCAGTTCGATGATCCGATAGGGGCGCAGTTTATAAAGATCTGCCTGCATTTCTCCCCGTAGACTGGCAAACAGGCTTTCGCGTAACAGCAGATCTTGACCCGATTCTAGGGAAATAGCAGCGTTTTCATATTGCCGAGACTGCCACTGTTCCCGACCCAGTTCTAAATATGCTAGGGCTACCGTCAGAACCATATCCGGCACAACTAGATCGGGGTCTCCAAACCGACCATCTTTCAGACCAATAGTGCTGGTTCCTACCCAGGGGCGAGTCATGGCTACAACTTGTTCATATTCCCCTAACTCTTGCAAGATCAGCAAAGCCCCCACCAACTGGCGATCGTCTATCTCTATACTGGCTCGGTGAGAATCTGTGTCCTTTTCCCCTCCTACCCCCGACAGTGATGGGTTTGAGGGGATATCGTAGGTTTTGGCTAGAAACCCCATGTCATAGGCCCCGCGTTGGTCTGGGTCTGACAGGACTGCGTAGGCTTCATCAATTAACTGCTTTCTAGCATCGATCGCCAGATCAGAATACTCCCGCCTGGGAAGTTGCTGAATGCGATCGCCTCTAGCCTGCTTTAACTGGTCGGCAGTCGCTTGGATTGGTAAGCCTAAAATTCGGTAGTAATCGAGTGGAATACGCATTCTGGTTCATCCCCAAGGGCGAGCGACTGATTTAGGGCAGGTTTGACATCCCTCCAGACCATCCCATCCCACTGTCCGGGAGCTAGGGAAGGAGCTAGGGGAGGGCGACGGAAGAGGGAGTAGGGGAAAAAATTATCAGTTTACTATTGCTATTTATCGATTCCTTCTGCCCCTACCAATTACCATATACCGGGCGTGAACCCACCCCTACTTTCCCCGCGAATAAACCAACGGGGATTTTTAATTATATCCTACACAATGTGCTGCATTCTACCCCAAATTATAGGTTGGTCGCCGTCATTTTTCCGGTCCTTGTGCCCCTACCCTGAAAAAACTTGGGTTTTGCCCCTATTCCTATAGAATATTCTCTCGTGAGGGCGATCGCGCAAGTGCATTCATCTGTCACTACTATATAGCCCAGTGAACCTCCCCCCACAAGGGCAGGTTGATGTAGCGCTTAGGCAGCGGGAGCTATGTGCATTTATCTGTCACTACTATATAGCCCAGTGAACCCGCCCCTACAAATTATCATATACTCCGGTGAACCCGCACCTACTTATAATTAATTGGCAACACGCAGCAGTAAACAGTTTCACAAGGTAACGCAATGGTTAAGGAACGCACAGTACCTAGTTTTCAAGTCGATTCTGTAGTCATCACCCGAGAGGAAGGGTTGATGCTTTATGAGGATATGGTGCTAGGGCGCTTATTTGAGGACAAGTGCGCCGAAATGTACTACCGGGGCAAAATGTTCGGGTTTGTTCATCTTTACAATGGACAGGAGGCAGTCTCTACCGGGGTAATTCGATCTATGCGCCGCGACGAGGATTTTGTCTGTAGTACCTATCGCGACCATGTACACGCCCTCAGTGCTGGAGTTACCGCACGAGAGGTGATGGCTGAATTGTTTGGTAAAGCTACAGGTTGCTCTAAGGGTCGTGGCGGTTCGATGCATATGTTCTCGTCTAAACATAATTTGCTCGGCGGCTTTGCTTTTGTGGCGGAAGGCATCCCTGTGGCTACGGGGGCGGCTTTTCAGAGTAAGTATCGCCGGGAAGTAATGGGAGATGAAAGTTCTGATACGGTCACGGCTTGCTTTTTTGGAGATGGAGCCTGCAACAATGGCCAGTTCTATGAGTGTTTGAATATGGCGACTCTCTGGAAGTTACCTATTTTGTTTGTGGTGGAAAATAATAAGTGGGCTATTGGTATGGCTCATGAACGGGCGACTTCTGACCCGGAAATTTATAAGAAAGGTCCCGCTTTTGGAATGCCTGGTTATGAAGTCGATGGTATGGATGTTTTGGCGGTTCGAGAGGTGGCTCAAAAGGCGATCGCTAGAGCCCGTGCTGGAGAAGGTCCAACCCTCATTGAAGCCTTAACTTATCGTTTCCGGGGTCACTCTTTGGCTGACCCTGATGAATTGCGCGATCGCGATGAAAAAGAGTTTTGGTTTGCTCGTGACCCTATTAATAAGTTTTTCGCCTATTTGACTGAACATAATCTCGCTGATAGTGACGAGTTGAAGGCGATCGACAAAAAGGTTCAGGATGTCATTAATGACGCGGTTGAGTTTGCTCAGACTAGCCCTGAACCTGACCCTAGCGAGTTATATCGCTATGTTTATGCTGACGACTAAGGGGTGGGTTGATACGCCGCCAACAGGCGGGTTGATATGCCACCAATAGCGCCCGGGCTAGGGCGGGGGCGGGGGCGGGTTGATGTAACTGGTCTGTTACCACAGAAGACCCTGGTGAACCCGCCCCTACAGGGTGCTGGGGCGGGTTTATGTAACTGGTCTGTTACCACAGAAGACCCCGGTGAAACCTCCCCTACAGGGTGCGGGGGCGGGTTTATGTAACTGGTCTGTTACCACAGAAGACCCCGGTGAAACCTCCCCTACAGGGTGCGGGGGCGGGTTTATGTAACTGGTCTGTTACCACAGAAGACCCCGGTGAAMCCTCCCCTACAGGGTGCGGGGGCGGGTTTATGTAACTGGTCTGTTACCACAGAAGACCCCGGTCAACCCGCCCCTACCGGGTGGGGGGGCGGGTTTATGTAACTGGTCTGTTACCACAGAAGACCCCGGTCAACCCGCCCCTACCGGGTGGGGGGGCGGGTTTATGTAACTGGTCTGTTACCACAGAAGACCCTGGTGAACCCGCCCCTACAGGGTGCGGGGGCGGGTTTATGTAACTGGTCTGTTACTACAGAAGACCCTGGTGAACCCGCCCCTACAGAAGACCCTGGTGAACCCGCCCAGACCAGGCGGGTCTGTTGCTAACCTAGGATTTTAGTAAATGCCAGCATTCAGTGGCGATCGCCCAATCTTCCTCCGTGTGGATCACAAATACAGGCACCTGGGAATCACTGGCGGCGATGTTACCATCTCCTTTAATATTGCGGTTTTTCTCGGGGTCTAATTTGAGTCCGATAAAATCAAAATCTTTGCAGGTTTCTTGACGCACTAAAACTCCGTGTTCTCCAATACCTGCCGTAAACACTAAACCATCTAGTCCCCCCAAACTCGCTAACATTGAACCTATCCCAGTTCGCAGGCGGTGAATAAACATATCAAAGGCTAATTGAGCCCGTTCGTTGCCGCTACTCTGTTCCTTTTGAACATAGCGCATATCTCCAGATATTCCCGTAATTCCCTTTAACCCCGATTGTTGATTTAGCATTTCATTAAGGCGATCGCTATCCCACCCATATTCCCTCATCAAAAAAATCAAAATCGCTGGGTCAATGGAACCACTCCGAGTTCCCATCATTAAACCTTCTAAGGGAGTAAATCCCATAGTAGTATTCACACTAATTCCATCCCGAATAGCCGCCAAAGAACAACCATTCCCTAAATGGCAAGTAATTAACCGCAAAGACTCCAACGGTTTACCCATTAATTGAGCTACCCTTTCCCCACAATATTTATGGCTTGTACCATGAAAACCATAGCGCCTAATTCCTTTAGTAAACCATTCATAAGGAATAGGATATACCGCCGCCGCCAAGGGCATTTGACTATGAAAGGCTGTATCAAATACCGCCACCTGTGGCACATTCCCTAACACCCTTTCTATGGCTGCAATTCCCTGTAAATGAGAAGGGTTATGAGACGGAGCTAGGGGGATTAATCGGGCGATCGTCTCTTTCACCTGCTCATCAATTATAGTCGCCCTAGAATAGTCAGTTCCTCCATGCACTACCCGATGACCAACCACATTAATTTCCCCTAGATTATTGAGAACTTGAGTCTCCCCTTCTATCAGGCTATTCAACATTTGACCAATCGCTTTATCCTTCTGACTGCCATCAATTTTACTCTCCTGTTTCACCCCATTGGCTTTCACTGTCATTTGCCCAAAAGGTGGCATTCCCCAATCAATAACCGCCTCCCAAATAGGTTCTAGGGGAGATGCTGGTAGGCTATCTCCGTTAATATCATATAAGCAGCTTTTTTGGGAGCTTGAACCAGCATTCAATACCAGAATTTTCATGATTAAAATTAACAGCCTTTTAATAATAGTTTATTGATGGATTTTTTGTTTTTTTGATGATGGCGGGCAGGTTTATGGACTGGGATGGAGTGGGAGCTATTTAGTTAAAGCAATGATGGACAGCACCAAAATCCACCTTAACATAGACTAAAGACCACTTAAAGTCAAGTTAAAATCAGGTTAAATATTCATAAACATCACCCAATTAATCATAAAAACTTGCCATTTCGGTAATCTTAGGATATTAATAGAGAAACTCCGTCCTATCGGATCATCCAGAATGTTAGGATTAGCCTAACCTCCCTGGAAATATCTATCTAAAGTAGGATGTCAATAAGCCCAATCAAGGTAAATATTTATGGTAGCAGCAGCCGATCAATCCTTGGAGACAACCTATCCTCTCAGTGATGATGAGATACGGAAAACTCATGCCTACTGGCGCGCTTGCAATTATCTTTGTGTAGGGATGATCTACCTGCGAGATAATCCGTTACTAAAAGAACCCTTAAAACCTGAACATATCAAATATCGCCTTCTGGGTCATTGGGGGTCTAGTCCCGGTTTAAGTTTCATCTACATTCACCTAAATCGGTTAATCAAAAAATATGACCTGAATATGATCTATATTGCGGGTCCAGGACACGGCGCACCGGGTGTTCTCGGTCCGGTATATTTAGAAGGAACCTACTCGGAGGTTTACCCGGATAAAAGTCAAGATGCTGAAGGGATGCGAAAATTTTTCAAACAGTTTTCATTCCCTGGCGGTATCGGTAGCCATTGCACCCCAGAAACCCCAGGTTCTATCCACGAAGGGGGGGAACTAGGTTATAGCCTCTCCCATGCTTATGGTACAGTATTTGACCATCCAGAACTGATTACCGCGGCTGTGGTGGGAGATGGAGAAGCGGAAACGGGACCCCTAGCAACGGCTTGGCATTCCAATAAATTTATCAATCCTATCCGTGATGGTGCGGTGTTGCCGATACTACACCTAAACGGCTATAAAATCGCTAACCCCACCATTCTCTCAAGAATTCCCAACGAGGAACTTAAAAACCTATTCCGAGGCTATGGTTATACTCCCTATTTGGTGGAATGTAGCCAATTAGAGGATTATGCCTCGGCTCATCAGAAGATGGCGACGACCCTAGAACATTGTATCAACGAAATTCGCGAAATTCAACAACAGGCTCGTAGCAGTGGAAAGGCTACCCGTCCCCAATGGCCGATGATTATTTTACGATCGCCTAAAGGTTGGACAGGTCCGAAGGAAGTAGATGGTCGCAAAGTTGAAGGTTTCTGGCGCGCGCACCAAGTCCCCATGTCTAATGTCATTGGGAACCCCCATCAGATGAAAATCCTAGAAGACTGGATGCGAAGTTACCAGCCAGAAGAACTTTTTGACGAAAACGGAACCCTGATTCCTGAACTCCAGGAACTCGCGCCAACGGGTATCCGCCGCATGAGTGCTAACCCGTTTGCTAACGGTGGTATTTTGCGTCGTGACTTAAATATGCCAGACTTCCGCCACTATGCTGTCGAGGTTCCTAAACCGGGTCAAAGTGAGGCAGAAAACACTCGACCTCTTGGCAATTTCCTCCGGGATGTCATGGCTAAAAATATGACTAATTTTCGGATGTTTGGGCCTGATGAAACTGCCTCTAATCGCCTTAATGCTGTCTATGAAGTCAGTAAAAAAACCTGGATGGGTGAGTTTTTAGAGGCAGACCTAGACGGTAGCGAATTAGCCACTGATGGTCGGGTTATGGAAATGTTAAGTGAGCATACCCTTCAAGGCTGGTTAGAAGGTTATTTACTCACGGGATGTCATGGTTTCTTTCACACCTATGAGGCTTTTGCTCATGTGGTCGATTCCATGTTTAATCAACACGCTAAATGGTTGGAAGTCTGTAAAAAAGAGGTGCCTTGGCGCTCTCCGATCGCCTCTCTGAATATCCTACTATCTTCTACGGTTTGGCGACAAGACCACAATGGTTTTAGTCACCAAGATCCCGGTTATGTGGATTTGGTTACTAATAAGAGTCCTGATGTAGTACGGGTTTATTTTCCACCTGATGCTAATTGTTTACTGTCCTGTGCTAATCATTGTCTCCAAAGCAAAGATTATGTTAATGTCATTGTGGCAGATAAGCAAAAACATCTACAATTCCTGAATATGGATGATGCCATTAAGCATTGTACTAAAGGAATTGGAATTTGGGAATGGGCTAGTAATGATGATTGTGGTAAAGACCCGGATATTCCTGATGTGGTGATGGCTTCTTGTGGTGATGTCGCTACTAGGGAGTCTTTGGCGGCGACCGCCATTCTCCGGTCGGAATTTCCGGAGTTGAAAATCCGCTTTATTAATGTGGTCGATCTGTTTAAGTTACAACCGAATACTGAACATCCCCACGGTTTATCTGATTGGGATTTTGATAGTTTGTTCACCACTGACAAACCCATTATCTTTAATTTCCACGGCTATCCTTGGTTGATTCATAAGTTGGCTTATCGTCGCACTAATCACCCCAATTTGCACGTTCGTGGCTATAAGGAAAAGGGTAATATTAATACACCCTTGGAATTGGCGATCGAAAATCAGGTCGATCGCTTTAATTTGGTGATTGATGTCATTGACAGAGTGCCACAATTGCGATCGGCGGCGGCTTATGTTCGCGAACGCATGAGAAATGCTATCATCGAAAATGTCGCTTATGCCTACGAACATGGTCAGGATCAGGAGGAAATTAGTAATTGGAAGTGGCCGTTTTAGCTGATACCATCTCGGGGTCAACTTTTGACCAATTAGTAGGATAACTTAACTTGATTAGGCGATTCGCTGAAAGTATCGGTTTAACATCTACTGATGCGATCGCCTTTTTTCATCCTCAGCATAGACTGCTGATATCATCAATATTTCAGGATACAAAAAACATGACAATTATTCTCGCTGGAGACATAGGAGGAACCAAAACAATTTTATCCTTATTTGACGCAAATTCTCTCGACACTAGCGCCCCTACACCCCAGATAAAATCATTATTTGAGCAGACATATTCTAGTCAAAATTATATTGATTTGGTTCCCATAGTTAAACATTTTTTAGAAGCTGCATCTCAGGAAGTTTCCGAATATAAAAAACCCGAAAAAGCCTGTTTTGGTATTGCGGGTCCTGTGGTAAATGATAGCTGCGAACTTACTAACTTGAGTTGGTCGTTAGACAGCGATCGCCTTCAGCGAGAACTAGATATTTCCCACATTAAACTAATTAATGATTTTGCCGCTATTGGTTATGGTGTAGTCGGTTTATCATCATCAGATTTACACATTCTCCAACCCGGAAAACCTGATGCTTCTGCGCCTAGGGCTGTGATAGGTGCGGGAACAGGTTTAGGAGAAGGTTTTGTGATTCCCCTTCCCCAAGGCGGTTATCAAGTCTTTTTCAGCGAAGGCGGTCATACTGATTTCGCACCCAGATCCGAGTTGGAATTTCATCTCCTAGGCTATTTACGAGAACTCTATAATATCACCAGAGTATCCGTAGAAAGAGTAGTATCGGGGATGGGAATTACCGCGATTTATCAATTTTTGCGTGACCATGATATCTCTCAAGAATCTCCCGAAATTGCCCAAATTTATCATACCTGGAAACAGGAAATCGGACAAGAACACCAAACCGTAGACCTCGCCACTGAAGTCTCTAAAGCCGCCTTGGCTAAAAGTGATTATCTCTCGGTTCAGACTATGAAAATTTTTGTGGAAGCCTATGGCGCAGAAGCGGGAAATCTCGCGCTCAAATTACTACCATACGGCGGGTTATATGTGGCTGGCGGAATTGCTGCTAAAATTATCCCTTTAATACAGGAAGGAAACTTTATCAAAGCCTTGAAAGATAAGGGTCGCGTTAGTCCTTTATTAGAACAAGTACCTGTCTCTATTGTTCTTAATCCTAAAGTCGGTTTAATCGGTGCCGCATTATGTGCCACACAAATCTAAACACAAAAACTATTTCGGTTTAGGGGTTGACTTTCGGTGATGTTTATGCCATAATTATTACCATGGGAAAAGGTGGCGGCATATATAATGTAAAATCTATGGTTAAACTAATCGATAGTGAACCCAATCGATAGTTAAACAGTCAACCCTTGAAACGATAGCCGGAGGAGATAGAAACAATTAAGAATTGTGGAAGTTTCCGGGGTTGAGCAACTCGGATGTGTTATGAAGGGAATACGAAATGCGATCGCATAATCTCCTATGGTAACAATAGGCTTTTCCCGTAGAATCTGGAAGCGGTTTTTCCTAGTCTCGCTGTTTATCCTCACCATAGCCGGGTGTCGAATTTTCAGCAGTCAACCCGTTGGTGAACCGATGGTCAGCATATCCCCGCTACCCCTTCCCCAGCTTCCAGAGTGGATAAAAGAAATTAGTCCTACAGAGGAAGCCACATCTTTAGGTCAGATTAGAATCACTTTTAGCAACCCGTTAATTCCGGTTGAGCGTCTCGACTCCCCCAACCAGAGACAACAACTCAAACACTTTGACATCAACCCCACAATACCGGGAAGATTCCGATTTCTGACACCCCGGATGGTAGGTTTTCAAGCGGAAGAGGCAATTCCCCTAGCCACCCGGTTTCAGGTGACGCTGAAAAAAGGACTCAGCGACCTCAGCGACCATCAACTCGAGTCAGACATAGCCTGGACTTTCAACACTCCAGCCATTCAACTGTCAAACCTTCCGGGGACGGAAGATAACCCTGGTTTTCCTGACCACCCCATAGGTTTAGACCCCACCCTCAAATTTACATCTAACGTAGAACTAGATCTCGCCTCAGTCAACGACCATATCAGAGTCATTTCCGACAAGACCAAAAAAGCCATTCCTCTACGGGTAACACTAGATAAACCGGAAGCTGGTAGCGGGGATGTGGCGCGAGAAGACAGAGGTGGGGTATTTTCCCATAGCTGGGATTATAACATAAAATTTCAGCAAAAGCTAGAAAAAGCCAGCCGTTACACCCTAGAAATCACACCCGGACTGCAATCAAAAACGGGAAATCTAGCCAGCCAATTTCTGATTTCCCACCCAATTTACACCTACGAACCCCTACAGTTTCAAGGAATCCAATTTTATGGACAACCTAGGGAAGGTGGAACCTATGGAAGATTTACTAATGGGAGTCCTCAACTCAAGTTTAATAACGGAATTACGGCGCAATCAGCCAGAGAAAATATCACGATAAACCCGCCACCAGTAGGAGATGCACCGCCGCTGATACAATCATACGACGGTAACGATACAATCAGCTTAAATCCTTGGTCTTTTCAACCTCAAACTAATTATGTAATTACGATTGGCGCTAACCTGGAAGACACCTTTAATCAAAGGCTAGAGGAACCCATCAACCTTAACTATAAAACCGGAAATCTTGCGGCTGACCTGTGGACTCCTTCTGGTTTAAATATTTTCCCATCTGGTAACAATTTACAAATTAACGTTTCTACTGTTAATATACCCGAATCTCGCTATCAAGCAGCTTATGCAATTATCCAGCCAGAAGATTTAGTCTATGCAGAGCAAGCCTACCCACGCAGGGAGGGTAAAAATTTACTCCCCACCTCAGATAAATGGCAAAATTTTAGGGTTGATGGTGGTGCGACTAATCAAACTATCGAAACTTCGATTAATCTGCGAGATAAGTTACAAGGGAAAACGGGAATGTTAGCCTATGGAATTAAAGCCAAAACTACTTCCTATGAAAAAAATGGTGTGACGGAATGGAATGAGCCTAGCTTTTATGGGATGGTTCAGTTAACTAACTTGGGTGTGTTTTCCCAATGGTTTCCAGAGTCGGGAATGGTGAGAGTTAATCATTTAGATGACGGTTCACCAGTAGCATCAGCATCGGTGGAAATATACCAATCCCAACTTAATGCTAGATCATTTCCTCAACCAACTGCTTGTGCTAGGGGAATTACTAATAGGGAGGGATTGCTATTATTAACGGCGGAAAACCTGGGGGGATGTATGGGAGCCAGTCGGTTTAATGAACCCCCAGAACTGTTGGTAATTGCTAAAGAAGGGGAGGACTGGGCATTCACTCGCAGCTACTCCTACAGTGGTGCTTATGGCTATGGAGTTTATGCGGGTTGGGATGAAAATAAACCGATTTCTCGCGGAACTATTTTTTCAGACCGACAACTCTATCAACCGGGTGAACCTATCGCTTTAACGGGGGTGGCTTACTATTTACAAAATGGGGAATTACAGCCAGATCAGAATACGGTCTATAATCTCACGCTAGAAACTCCGACGGGGGAAAAACGAGAATTAGGGGATTATTCAACTAATCAATTTGCTACGTTTTCGGTAGAATTTACGGTTAAGCCAGATGACCCTTTGGGGAATTATGTAATTCAGGGTAAAGGTATCAATGGGGTAGAAATTGTTGGTAATTTTCGAGTAGCAGAATTTAACCCCCCTAACTTTAAGGTTGATTTGAGTCTTGACCGCCAATTAGCTGTGAGTCAGGATAAAATTATGGCGACAGTTCAGGGTGATTATTTATTCGGTTCTCCGGTAGTTGGTGGTGAGGCTAAATATTATGTGACGCGGACGGCTAGTGATTTCACTCCCCCAGGTTGGGAAAAATATCATTTTGGAAGACAGTGGTTTTGGCCGGAAGAAAAACCGACGATTTCTAGTGATGTCTTACAGCGATCGCAAAATTTAGACGCGGCAGGTTCGGGAAGTGAAATGATCACTGTTAGCGGTGATGTTCCCTATCCCCTCAGATATCAAGTTGATGTGGAGGTGACAGATGTTTCTAACCTGTCGGTCGCGGACTCCCAAAGTTTTACGGTCTTACCTAACCATCAATTGATTGGACTGAAAAGCAAATTTGTAGCTAATGTTAATCAGGCTTTTCCGGTGGAAGTGATTGTTACTGATGTTGAGGGTAAATCAATTAATAATGTTCCGGTGAAGCTGGAATTACAGAAAATGAATTACAGCAGTATCACCCGGGTGGTGGAAGGGGGACAAACTAACCGAAATCAACTGGAATATGAAACAGTGGATACTGTAGATGTCAGGAGTGGTAATACTGCGAAAACTGTAGAATTAACGGCGAGGGAATCAGGGTCTTATCGCATTCAGGCGAGATTTGCTTCGGACCCCTTAAATACACCGAAAGCTACTGATATTCAGATTTGGGTAACGGGTGATGGTCCGGTGAGTTGGGGAAATCGTTATGATAACCGCCTCGAAATTCAACTAGACCGGGATAATTACCAACCGGGAGATATAGCAACGGCTTTAATTCAATCACCCTATGGGGAGGGAGAGTTATTTTTCGCAGTAATTCGCGATCGCATTTTGTATAAAACCCTAATTCCGGTGAAAGGCGGCGCACCAGAAATCCGCTTTCAAGTAACACCAGAAATGCTACCTAATGTGGCTGTAGAAGCGGTCTTAGTCCGTCAGGGAGAACCTCTATCACAACTGGAACCGGGAAGCGTAGATAATCTAGTATCTATCGGGATGACTCCGTTAAATGTCAGCAAAAATGGGAAGTATTTACAAGTCAAAATTAACCCGAATCAATCGGAATTTCAACCGGGTTCCCAAGCCACGATTAACCTAGAGTTGACGAAGGATAATTATCAACCGATTAGCGGACAAATCACTTTAATGGTGGTCAATGATGCGATATTGCAACTTAACGGCTACCGACCCCCCAACTTAGTAGATACTGTATATGCTGAACAATCAATATCGACCCGATTAACAGATAACCGTCCTGATGTGGTAATACAATCATTGATGTCACCGTTGGCTAAAGGTTGGGGTTATGGGGGAGGATTTTCCGCCGCCACTATTGATACATCTAAGTTGCGTCAAGACTTCCAAGCGTTAGCCTACTATAACGGTTCAATTATCACGGACACCCAAGGAAAAGCCACGGTTAATTTTACGTTACCTGATAATTTAACCACCTGGCGAGTTCTGGCGATCGCTACTGACGAAAATTTAGAATTTGGGTCGGGGGAAGCGACATTTATCACGACCAAATCCCTATTATCTAATCCGATACTACCACAATTCGCACGGGTAGGCGATCGCTTTTTAGCGGGAGTTTCCATCACCAACCGAGACAACCTGAAAG
>NZ_PKGG01000231.1:0-7974 GCF_046480465.1 Arthrospira sp. PCC 8006 | reverse complement strand
TCATGCCAACGGCGGTCAATTTCTAAGGCTTGGTCGCAATCTTTCATGGCCTCTTGGTAGCGCCCTAAAGCAGATAATGCGGTGCAGCGATAGGCGAGAACTCGGGAATATTTCGACTCCCGTTCGAGGATTCGGTCAGCGGAGGCGATCGCTTGGGTATACTGTTGGATAGCCAATAAAATACGGGTTCGTTCTACCCATATTTCCAGGGCTTTGGGTTTTAAAATAATGGCGCGATCGCAAGCACTGAGGGCTTTTTGATACTCTTGGCGATCGACTAATAGGCGACAAAGATTCACCCAATAGTCGAAATCTTCTAACCCCTCGAGAGAGTCGTAATTTCCGGGATCTGGAGAGGGTGGGGTGGGTAAAGATTGCAGGGGCTCTGGGACTGACATTGATAGTGTATCCGACCCATGGTTCGGAAAAATGGGATTTCTGGCTTGAGGGAGGTTGACTGGGGGGATAGATGGGCGATTAAGCCTTGGTAATTGCCGGATTTGGACTAAAGTGGTATAGGTGGCGATCGCCCTACCGGACATCAACAATAATGCCGTTAGGATGATACTGCCGAAACTCCCAAGTTTTGCTAGAATGCCCACCAATGCCCCATTCATGGTTTTTGGGTTTCAATTTTCATCATGGGGCTGATTATAGAACTTAGGAAAGCCAAGCCTGGTTTTTTTAATGTAATTTAAAGATTTTCCTATGGCAAGTCTGACTGATTATTGGGAGGCGATCGCCCCTGCTATTTCGCCGGATTTAATTTCGCCGGAATCCCTGGGCCATTTGGCGGCGGTGGGGGGACATTTCCCTAGTGCGATCGCGTCTTTGGTGGGGTTTGAATGTCGCCTAGCAGACCCTCAACCTCAAGCTGATCTGTTTTTGCGGGTGGTTCCCGAAAACGGAGGTCGCGACATCCTCGCTGGCGGTGAAGCCGTGGAAACGCTTCCGAAATTATATCATTTGTTGGCTGGTTCTGCGACAATTCCCGTCCTGTCTTCTCGGTTAATTGAGCATCCAGTATGGCGAAAAATTCGCCTATTTTGCCGGGAATGGTCTAACCCTGAGACATCCTTTTATCGGACTGTTAATGATTTATGGTTAGAGTTTGATTTAACGGGGGATTTAACGGGGGATTTAACTACTGATAGAGTCATTCCGGTTCCCAGTGTATTTTGGGGTTCGGAACAGGTGGCGGATTTAGAAAATCATCTCAATTGGTGGCTAGACAGTCGGTTAACTTCTGGACAAAGCCAAATTATTCACCAGACTTTCCAGGCTTTACCTCCAACGGCAAAATTATTTCAAAGTGGGGTTTTATTGAGTCGAAATTCTCAGGCGCTCAGATTTTATATAGCTGATATTTCTCCTACACAAATATATGGGTATCTTGAACAACTGGGATGGTTAGGCGATCGCTATAGTATCGGAGCAATTTTAGCTCTGCTATCTGTGGGGATAAATAAAACTAATTTACAGTTAGAAATTGATGGGAATAGTCTCAGTGAGCAAATAGCGGTAGAATGCTATTTAGAAAATCGACAAGCCTGGCAAATCTTTCTTGATGGTTTAGTTAAAACCGGATTTTGTCTACCTCAAAAACGAGACGCAATCCTGAGTTTTGGGGGCTTGACCCATGAGAGAGATTCCCCGGAAAAGTGGCCGGACACTTTACGGCGGCGCTCTCAACTTCTGGGTGAGGATTGGGAAAGTGTCTTATTTCGGAGATTAGCTTATTTAAAACTGACTTATCGCCGGGGAATACCTTTAGAATTTAAAGCATATTTAGGGGTTCAACCTGGCTGGATCAATACTAAATCTTGGGGAGTAAAATTATAAATATGCGAGCATTTATAGAAGCGATCGCGAATCATCCAGAATTGCAGAACAAAATTATGGCGGCTGACAACATTCAAGACTTGCTGAAAATTGCCGCATCGGCTGGATATAATATGACTATCAAAGAATTAGAAACTACCCTAACTGAAGATTTTGGTGAACTGGTCCTTGAGTTAGAGAATAACCCTGGTATTTCTGCTGGTTACGCCGGCATTTTGCTAACTCAACTGATAGAATCGATCTGTTTTTCTAGTTAAAATACGGATTGATTCCTAACCATTGTGAATTTTAGTTAACATTTATGCTGCTCCTCTGTGGAAAACTGTATAATAATTAGCGCCAAAGGTTATGCGATCGCCGATTTTGTCTGGCAGTGGCAAACCCCTAAAGGGTTGAATAATAAGGGTTAAGGGGGTAAAAATGTCAAAAATTAGAACCAAAGCGCCACAAGCATCACCCACGACCTCGAGAGTTCAGACGAAGAAGACTTTACCGCGTGGGCGATCGTTTACCGGTACCGGGGAAACTGAAACCGCGACAACTGAAACCTTGAGCGAAGGGCGATCGGGGTTTTTTTCTCCGCCAACACCATCAGAAATTCAACCCCAATCTTATCGGGTTTCGGGCTACCAATTTGACCGAGTTTCGATCCTGGACTACACGCCAGCCAAACTGCAACCCAAACGGCTGATAACTCCCCCAGAAGAGGAAGACAGGGAAGCGGAAACGGATATGGGTGGAGAAGAGATAGGGGAAATGGACGAACTTGCGCCGCCGTCCGCCCCCCCACCGGAGGAAAACCCACCCAAACAGCCGGACACGCAACTACAACGTCAGCCAACAGGAGGGGGGTCTTTTGTGGCTTCTTCTCAGATTGCCAATCGCATTATACGGCGTAAAGGTCGCGGCATTCCACTTCCAGACCCAGCCCGCGAGTTTATGGAGTCTCGGTTTGAAAATGATTTCAGTGGGGTTCGTCTTCACACGGATAGTGAGGCGGTTCAACTAAGTCATAATTTGAGGGCGAAAGCATTTACTCACGAAAATGATATCTATTTTAATGCGGGACAATATAACCCAAATTCGGTGGGAGGAAGGCGGTTATTAGCCCATGAATTAACCCATACAATTCAGCAAACAGGGGCGAGAGTTCAACGGAAATATAGAGGCGATCGCCCTCGGAAAATTAACCGAATGCAACGGAAGGCGATCGGCAGAGTTCAGCGTTCGGATGAAGAGAATGTTAGTATTAATTTAAAACCGCTATCGGCGACAATATCCTCTGTGGGTAGTTCTCCAATTCAGCGTTCAGATGAAGAGAATGTTAGTATTAATTTAAAACCGCTATCGGCGACAATATCCTCTGTGGGTAGTTCTCCAATTCAGCGTTCAGATGAAGAGAATGTTAGTATTAATTTAAAACCGCTATCGGCGACAATATCCTCTGTGGGTAGTTCTCCAATTCAGCGTTCAGATGAAGAGAATGTTAGTATTAATTTAAAACCATTTGCTGGGAATTCTGGGGGTTTATCTTTTCAACCTCAACTGATAGTTGGCGCACCTGGGGACAAATACGAACGAGAAGCAGATCACATGGCTGATCTGGTGATGTCGATGAATTTACCTGCTACATCCCCACCAATTCAACGGGAGGAAGAGGAGACAAAATCGGTAGTTTCTCCGACTATTCAACGCATCAATAGCCACCGTCCCCGTCGGCGTGCGGCTATTCCCTATAGTCTTCTTCATTCTACGGAAGAAAGTGAGGATGAGCAAAATGTTAATATTACGCTAAAATCTAAAAAGACTAAAAATAATCGTCGATTTAAACAGGATAAAAAACGCGGTTATCAGGGTGCATTTGCAGCGAGTCAAGATATTGAAAAACAGCTAAAAGCCAAAAAAGGAAGCGGCAATCCTCTACCAGAGGAAACGCAAGAGTTTATGGAATCGCGGTTTGGTCAGGATTTCTCAGAAGTGCGAATTCATACTGATGGGGAAGCGGCCGAGATGAATCAAAATCTGGAAGCTAAAGCATTTACTCACGGTCAAGATATTTATTTCAATACAGGGGAGTATCAGCCGGACTCGGAGAGTGGGAAAAAATTATTAGCCCATGAACTGACTCATACTATACAACAAACGAAGCCGAAAGTGAAGTCTAAATCGACGGAGGAAATTCGGGAAAAAACACAAAAAATTCAGCGGAAACCGGATTTTTTTGGGATGGGTTTAAAATCCAAGTTCGAGGAAAAAATCAAGAAAGAACGAGAGGAAGCACAGAAAAAACACGAACAAGAGAAAGAGAAAGAGAAAGAGAAAGAGAAAGAGAAAGAGAAAGAGAAAGAGAAAGAGAAAGAGAAAGAGAAAGAAGACAAAAAGGAGGATAAAGAGGCAGAAAATAAAGATGCGAAAGAGGGAGATAGTGAAGAGAAAAAACAGCAGTCTAAAAATAAGAAAAAAAGGATTAATAAAAAGAGTAAAAATACATCTGATACAAATAATCATCAACTACAAGATGATGAGGTGACAGAGGAGACGATAGTTCAACAGAAGAAAGAAGATAATTCCCAAGGAAAAAATGAGGGGAAAAAGGAGGAAAAAGAGGAGGAGAAAGAGGAGAAAGAGGAGAAAGAGGAGAAAGAGGAGAAAGCTAAAGAGGAAAAAGAGAATTTAGAAAAAGACAAAAAAGGTGTCAGTGACAAATGGGCAAAAGAAATAGAGAGTAAGAAAAAGGAGGGGGGAGATTTTTCGGAAGCTGAGAAGACCCAGAAAAACACAGACAAACAAGCAGATAAAACGAAAGAATTGCTGGACGCTGAGGATGAAGAAGCAGCGAAAAGTAAAGGTGAAAATTTAGAAAAAGAGTCGGATAAAACGACTGAATCAGAACAGGGAAAAGCAACTAAAGAAGAAAGCCAAGAAGAAGCGACTAAAAAGAAAGATTTAGAAGAGGCGAAAAAAATCAAAGCACAAGGGGATGCTGAAGCTGCTGAAGCGGAGGCAGAAGGGGAAGAGAAACCGGAGGGAGAGGCGGAAGAACAACAGAAAGAAAATAGTCCGGAAGATGGCTTTTTAGAATCGGTGGGAACTCAGGAAGGATTAAAGGATCCGGGTGTTGTGGAAGCGCCGGATTTGAGTGGTAAACCTGCGCCGCGATCGCCTAATGCTGATCCGGCATTTCAAGCGGCAGTGACACAAACGGAACATCTAGCAGCGGAACAGAGTAGCCACAAACCAGCCCAGGATAAAGCGAGAGAGGCGCAAGATGCCTCGGTAGATACTGAGCAGCAAATGCGAGAAGCCGAAGCGTCGCAGTCGGAAGAGGCTTCGCATAAAGAAGTACAAGCGTTTAATAAGGAGGAATTTATCAGTAATTTGCTGGCTATTTTAGAGCAAAATAAGCCGGACAGTCAGAAAGATGTGGAAGGTGGAAAGGGGGCATCTGAAGCGACGGAAGATATCCTGGAAGAGGTTGAACACAGTAAGGACGATTCAGGGGGTGAACTGGAAGAGTCGGCGACACGGGAGCCGGCACCGGAACTGGAGGAGCCTAAGATTTCAATTCCTACGCCAGATCCGATGGAAGAAACGGGAGAAGCGCCGATTCCAGAGGCGATAGATGCGGAGGCGACTGTTCCGAAATCTCAGTCAGAAGAGGATGTTGAAAAGCCTTTAGAGGAAACGCAGGAGGCGCTAGGTGAATTAATTCCCCAGAAGCTACAGAAAAAGTTAATTGTTGGCGCAGCGGGTGATCAATACGAACAGGAAGCGGATCGCATGGCGGAAGTGGTGATGAAGATGCCAGAGGGGGCAACTGAATCGCCAGAAGAGGAGGAGATAGAAGGGGAAACTGAGGGGGTTTCGGTGAATACTGGGATGGTGCAATCCCAAAGGATGATTCAACGGAAAGAAGAGGGATTTACGGCAGAAAAACCGACTCAAGAAGGGAAGGTAGTTCTTGATGAAAATCGGTTGGAATTGTATGAGTCGGAAGCGGGAATAAATGTTTCGGGTGCGGTGGAAAAAGCTGAAGATAATGTTGCGGAAACGGGGAAAAAATTTAGGGAAGAAGAAGAGGGGGTTCAGGAAGAAACTCTTGATGTGCAAGCTGGGTCGGTTCTTGACTCTCAAGAACAAATGTTTGAGGGGCGATCGCAGGAATTTATTAATGTTGCTAATACGCAAGCGGAAGCGCAACATAAGGATGAAGGTGAACGGGCGAGAGTTACCCAAGAAATTCAGGCAATTTACGACACAACTCAAGTGAATGTTAATGGCATCCTGGAACGGATGGATGCTAGGGTTAATGCTGAATTTGAAGCGACAAATAAGAAAGCGAGGGCAGCATTTGAAGCGAAACAACAAGAATTATTTGAAAAGTGGAAACATGATTATTATTATAACAGGAACCCTCTGTGGTTGCCATGGATAGAGATTAAAACGGGTTGGGCTTATGTGAGAGTTCGCTTTTATCTGAAAAGATTTTTTAATAGCCCGCTGTGGGCGATCAATAAAATTTTTACGGGCCTCCCGGACGAAGTGAATAGTATTTATGGGGTGGCTCGGGAAGTATTTATTGAGGAACAGAAAGCGGGGATATATAGGATTGCGGATATTGTTGAAGAAGAATTGACGAATGCGAAAAATGCGGTGCAAGAAGGACGCGATAGCGTGAAGGATTATGTGGCTAATTTGCCGGACAGTTTGAAAGCAGTTGGCACGGAAGCAGCGGGAAATGTGCAGGCGCAATTTGATAGTTTGGAAAGCAATATTAGTGAGCGACAAAATAAACTGGTTGATGATTTAACTAAGAAATATGAAGCGAGTGTTAAGGAAATTGATAAGCGTATTAAAGAGTTAAAAGACCAAAATAAAAGTTTAATTTCTAAAGCCCTGGCTGTTATTGCGAAGCTGGCGGCGTGGATTCTGCGGCAGGTTTTACGAATTGTGGAGCCAGTCATTAAGATGATTCCGGGGGTGGGAAATCGAGCGGGGGATTTTTTGGATGCGTTTATTGACGACCCCAGTGGGATTATGGATGCTCTATTTAGTGGGGTTGGTGAGGGATTTAAAAACTTTGGTAAAAATATTGTACCTCACCTGAAAAATGCTTTGTTTGATTGGCTATTGGGAATGGATATGCCGATCAAGTTTCCCGATAAGTTTGATTTGCGGGGAATTCTGGATATTATCCTGCAAGTTTTGGGTTTGAGTAAAGATTATATTTTGGAACTGGCATCTGGGGAGTTACCAGATTGGGCGAGCGATATTTTAACGACTCTGATTGAAAAGGGTCCGGGGGCGTTAAAAGAGTATTTGGAATCGATACCGGAGGATTTACCGGCTTTGGCGTTGAGCTTTTTTAAGGCGATCGTGGAGTTCCCCAGTAAAGGGGTGATGGTGTTGTGGGACTTCATTAAATCCGGTTTATCGASGATGAAAGAGGTGTTGATGAGTAGCATCATGTTTGAGGTGGTGATTCCTCAAATTGTGATAGCGGGGATTCAATGGGTTTTGAGTTTGACTAACCCTGCTTCTGGAGTGCTGAAAATTGCTAAAGCTATTGTTGATCTGCTGATATTTTTTATCAACAATATGGACATGATTAGGGGGGTCTTAGAAGCACTGGGTGAGGTGATGGATGCGATTATATCTCAAATTGTGAGCCAAATTTCTCGGGCTGTTGAAGAGGCATTGGCGGACATTCTGCCGTTGGTTTTGGGGATGTTAGCTAGTGTTTTGGGTTTAGGAGGTATTCCTAAGAAGATCCAGAAAGTGATTACTAAATTAAAATCTCCGGTTGACAAGGTGGTGGGCGGTGTTTTTTCGTCGGTAGGCACGGTTTTGAGTCTGCTGGATCCGACATCTTTTATGATGGGTGCTTTTGAGGATAAAGTATCTAATAAGAAAAAATCGAAGAAAAATAAGTCGAAGAAAGGCAAGAATAAAAAAACCAAAACCAAAGGCAAGAAAAAGAATAAGAAGAAATCGAAAAAAAATAAGGATAAACGGAAAAAGTCGAAAGCTAAGAAAAAGGATAAGAAGAAACGGAAAAAAAATAAGGATAAACGGAAAAAGTCGAAAGCCAAGAAAAAGGATAAGAAGAAACGGAAAAAAAATAAGGATAAA
>NZ_PKGG01000246.1:0-6933 GCF_046480465.1 Arthrospira sp. PCC 8006 | reverse complement strand
AAAAAACAAAAAGGTAGATGGACCTGGTGTGGACAATACTTTACCCCATCAGATTTAATTGAAGTAGACCACATTGTACCTAGAAGCCAAGGCGGAAAGGATGAATACAATAATCTCCAATTATTACATCGCCACTGTCACGATGATAAAACAGCTCTTGATGAAGAGATGATGCTGTACTCTTAACAAGGAGGCAGTCAAACTAGGAGCCGTGTGCTGGGAAACTCGCAAGCACGGTTTTGAATGGGAGGGGTAGACCGTGAGGTCTATCTCGACCCCTAATTCCTACCAGTATTTGTCTACCCTTGGCCAAAGATTGTAACCGAGAGGCCACATTAACCTGATCTCCGATCGCCGTATAATCAACATGATGGGGTGAGCCAATATTTCCGACCACCACCTCACCGGAACTAATACCAATTCCGGTATGAAAATTGTCTCGAATCCAATGATTAGGGATGTGTTGTAAGCGATTTTGCATTCCAATGGCGGCTTCTATGGCTCGTTGTTCACAATTAGTCAAACTAGCGGGAGCGCCAAACATACAAACGATCATATCTCCGACAAACTTATTGACAGTCCCCCCATGTTCAAAAATGACATTAACCATCTCTTCAAAATAAATATTCAAATATTCGACAATTTTTTCCGGTGGCAATTCTTCGCACTTGGTGGTAAAATCACGGATATCAGCAAATAAAATCACTAAATTTTTGCGGCAGTTTTTCAGCAAATTTTCATCTTTGGAGTTAATCACAGCCTGGACTAACTGAGGTGACATATATCTTTCCAAATTACTTTTAATCCGTTCTTCCTGCAATCGATATTCATGAAATCGGATATTTTCAATAGCATTAGCAGCCTGAGATGCGATCGCTGTCAATAATTTTAAATCACTAGCGTTATAGGAGACAGGTTTAGTGCTAAATAGCACAATAAAACCGATAATCCGGTTTTGATGTTTGAGAGGCGAAAACAAAAGAGCCGATATTTGGGAAGCCATGAACGCCAAGCGAAAATCATAGGCGAGATTATTGATAATTTCCGGCTGTAAAAAATCAAAAATAGCCTCGGAAATTTTCTCGGATAAGGGATAACTAAGTTGAGAACATTCCCCAGCAACTACAATCATTTCACACTGTTGATTTTGTTCATCATCCTGATGACAATTAATCACAAAACCCCCAGTAGCTCGAATAGCTTGCATAGCTTCTTGTAAAATCAGTAAAGCCAAAGATTTATGATCCAAAACCGCACTCAATTTTTCCGAAATTCGGTAAAGTAGATTAATTTCCTTATACCTTTCCAAGGTTTCATGAGCCAAAGTTTTGCGTTCCCATTCTCGATTAACTAAATAAGTCAGTAGAGAAGCCACTGTAGCGGCTTCTTTATCGCCTTCGACCCAACCAATAGATTGATTATGAAGTAAAATCGGATAAGTTTCTGTATGGAGTGCTTGAAGGTCACCCAATAGACAATTACCCTCGTGGTCAAAAATAGAAATTGAGCCACTATTTAACTTAATAATTTCATCGATAATTGAGGCAATCTCAGGAAAACGCAAAATTTGTTTAAGTTTAATCTTCATGGTTGCCACAGGAGTCTTCTAACAAAAATAGAAATATATTAGCTAGTTCTTTTTCAAACTTCAAACTACTAACCAAATTATACTTTTTGGAAAATTCAGCATTAGCAATCACCAAATCTGGTTTTATGGCTCGAATTTGAGGTAAAAACTCTTCCTGTGTTTGAGTCTGAGATACAATATAACCTTGAGTTTTTAGGACTTCATTTAAAATCTCAAGGGTGGAAATATCGCGATCGACAATTAACACCCGTTTAGGAGACTCTCCACGAGCAAACAAAGATTTAACTTCTTGTAATAAAGTTTCTTGAGCCACTGGCTTAGTTAGGTATTTATCAACCCCTACCTGATAGCCACGACTAACTGAGTCATCAGCGGAGACAACCAAAATAGGAATATGCTGAGTTTCCGGGTCATGTTTTAAAATAGCCGCCACATCAAAACCATTAATCTCCGGCATAATAATATCAAGAATTACTAAATCTGGTGGATTTTGTTTAATTTGACTAATGGCTTCTCGACCATCTTTCGCCAAGCGGACATTATAGCCTTCCGCATCTAATTCTTGACGCAATAACTCTCTAATACTTGGGTCATCATCCACGATTAAAATAGTCTTTTTATGTTCTCCTATGGACTGATTATCCTGATGTTTTTCATTAGTTAGGTGATTAATTAAAGATTGCAAATCAAGAGTTTTAACAGCGTTTTGGATATCTTGGTCATCAGGTAAAGGCAAGGTAAAATAGAAGGTACTACCCACTCCCACCTGACTTTCTACCCAAATCGACCCGCCGTGATGCTGGATAATTTCTTGGCAAATTGGCAAGCCTAAACCAGTTCCTTGCGGTTTATTAGTTAGGGTATTACCTACCTGTTTAAACTTCTCGAAAACCTGTTCTCTATCAGCAGCATCAATACCACAACCTGTGTCTTTTACGGACACTTTAATCGCGGACTTGACCGCCATTAATTTTAATGTTACATTGCCTGCTTCTGTGAATTTTACAGCATTAGAAATTAAGTTAATAAAAACCTGCATTAATTTATCATTGTCTCCCATAATATCGGGGAGATTGTCCGGCATATTTACAATTAATTTAATTGGCTTGTTATTAAATAAAGAAGTAGTGGCAGATATGGCTCGTTCTACTACGGTTTTGATAGATAAGGGTTCTATATGCCATTCGGTCTTACCAGCTTCCATTTTGGCAATATCAAGCACATCATTAATTAGATTGGTTAATCGTATGCCTTCTGAAACAATAATATCTACATTACTAGCGACTTGATTAACGGCTCTATTGATTTTTGTGTCATCAGTTTTAATGAAGGGTAAAATCACATCATCCAGTTTTTTCTGAATCAATTTAGCAAACCCCAAAACAGAGGTTAAAGGTGTTCTTAATTCGTGGGATACGGTGGAGATAAAATCAGTTTTCATCCGATCTATTTCTTTTTCAGCGGTAATATCCCTAAATAATACCACTGAACCAATATATATTAATTCTTCTGAACCTGATGGGGAAGATACCTGTTTAAGTACACCCTTAGCGACGGCTTGACCAATGCGATCGCCTTCTAATTTGACTTCCCCTTGGAAAGCATCCAGAGGTTGAGCCTTAGACTGCAAAAGCAAATTCAGCACATCCCCACTAAAGGCTTCGCTGCACAATTTACCCCGTATATCTAAATCTCCCAAAGCAAACAAATTAGCCAAAGCCGGATTAGTGCGAGTAATTTTACCTTCAGCATCAGTAACTAACAATCCATCAGCAATGTGGTCAATAATTGAAGTCAGATTAGCCAAAGTTTCCTGAAGTTCAACGGTAGCCATTTTCACCCTCTCTTCTAAATATTTATTAGCATCAGATAACTGTTGATTAAACTCTTTAATGTCAGTAATCATCTGATTAAAAGTCCGAGCCAAAATCCCAATTTCGTCTTGAGTTAAAACGGGTGCTTGACAGTCAAAATTGCCATCAGAAACTTTTAACGCAGTCTCAGTAATCGCCAGAATAGGCTGGGTAATTTTCCTGGTTAACAGATAGACAGCAATCAACAGTAAACTGATGGAAGTCAACCCTAGTAACAAGATATCTTTAGCAAGTCGATTAGCGGGAGCAAAGGCTTCTTTTTGTTCCATTTCGGCAATCAAAGCCAAATTTTGCTCTTCCAACCAGGTATATACCCCAATCACGGGAATACCATCATAATTGCGATAAATACCCTCTCCGGTTTCTCCCCGCAAAGCTGCATCAATTCCGGGACTGCTAACAGCTTGGATCAGTTTTTCTTCTCCGATTTGGTGACTAGAAATCAAAGCGCTTTGGCTTTCTAAACGACCGACTAAATAAGTTTCGCCACTGTTTCCCAAACCCGCCCTTTTTCGGATAATTTCATCGATACTATTCAGGTTTAAATCTATGGCAATGACAGCTATACGTTGATTTTCTGGGGTTAAATTAATATTGTTGGTTGATTGCACTAATTGTTGGAGGGTGGCGCGATCGGGTTGTCCAGTTACTGGCAGTCCATAGGCATTTTGAGCGTCTTGGATGGCTGTTTCGGTTTCCACGCCCCATATATTGTCAATGGAACCATTATAAAAGCCTCCGTTAGCCAACAGGGTTTGAATAGCAATGATATTATCTGACTCTGGTATATCGAGGGTGGCGCTAGTGGAAGACCTAGGACTAAAAACCGGGGCGGCTAGGGTGATCATGGGTCGCCCAGTTTTGGTGGAGGTGTAAAAATTAGGACGGACTCGATCGCCTGACTCTATGCTTTCAAAATAGGTAGTAGTATTGCCTAGCGGTTGATAGTTTCCGATAGTCGTGGGGTCAGTAGAATAAATGATAATTCCGGCGGTGGTCAGTAGAGAAATGCGATCAATTTCGGGCTTGAGGGCGAGGATTTGAGTTAATTCTTGGTTGATTATCTCTTGAGCTTGGGATTTTTGGGTTTCTGTGGCGTTGGGGTCTACCAGAATTGCGGCTTGAGTCCTGACGGTTAAGTTACTAGCGGTGGCTAGGGTTTCTCGCCGTTGAGTTTCTGCCCATTTGTTGACCTGATGGGCTTTGAGGGAAGTAGCTACCTGCAATCTCTCAAAAACTGATTGTTGCAGGGACTCCCGCGCGCGAATGTTAACAGTAAAGCTAACCAGGCCAACGGTGACACCGGACAGTAGGAAAAAGTAACCCACCAATTTTGACAGTAGGCTTTGATTGAGGAGTTTCATCTGTTTACCTCTCGCTATAACCTGATTTGGGTTAGCATGGTGGGCTGTGGACTATTATTGCTCCCACTTGGTGAAAATCGCCTCAATTTCAGCGATCGCCCGATCCGCTGCCTGTTCTGGTGAGATACCATCAGCTACAATAGCACGGATAACCTGACCCCAAATATTATCCGATAGCACTTGAGAATAAGCCGGATTAAATGATTGTGCAAATGGCCTAGCTTGCTGATATTGCTGAACAGACGCTGAAATATGCGGATCTTCGGGATTTGTCCAAAATGGATCTTCTAATAGTTTTGGCATTACCGGAAAATAGCGTCCTTGGGCACCCTGAAGATAGGAACCTAAGTTCTCTGGTTGAATTAGGTAAGATAGTAGACTTTTGGCTTGTTCGTGATTGGGGGACTCTTTAAATATAACAACCATTTTGACACTGGAAACGGAATTAAGGCGATCGCCATTTAGTGTGTTGGGCCAGTCTATGGTGACTAAATCTTGAAAATAGGTCTGGGTATCCTGACGCTGGGAACCGGGAATTGATAGGGATGGATTAGCGGTTAAAATTGAATTTCGACTCAGGAAAGAGATGTTATTATCAGGATTTGCCCAGTCGATGGCACTAGGGGGAACATAGCCATCTTTATAAAGGTTGGTGTATTCGGTCAGGGCGTTAATCAAGCCTTGACGCACCCGGGGTTCCCTAACTTGCAGTTTTCCTGTGGGGCTAATTAATTGTACATTGTGGGCTGTTAAAAATTGCTCAAAGGTGAAGTAGGTATCACTGGCGGCGGGGGACATGGGGAAACCAAAGGCATAGATATTTTGCTGACCCTGGGAACGTAATTCGTCTTGAATGTCTTTCCAAAATTGCCAAAATCCCTCCCAGTCTTGAGGAATGCGATCGCTACTAAATCCCGCTTGTGCTACTAGGGGTTTCCAGTAGTGAATATGAATAGTTTGCTGGCTGAGGGGGGCTGCATATTTTCCGGTTTGTCCGGTTTCGGCGTTTTTGTATGCTACCGATTCTAGGGCTTGCGGATCGTAAATGCTTCGCAGAGGATTAATTATATCGGATAGATCAACCAGTTGATTATCCCACGCTAAACTAGGTATTAAGGTTTCGACTTTGCCCGTGCTAAACAACAGGTCGGGAAGATTAACTGCAGCGATCGCATTCTGGGTTTCTGTCAGCATATCTCCATCACTGTAGAACGTCAATTCTACCCGATTTCCGGTCTCATTTTCCCACTCCCTCACTAATCTCTGGATTTCTTGAGTTTCTTCTGGATAAAACCCCTGTTGCCACCAAACCCTAAATGTCCTATCCCTAGCACCAGACCCCACAGAGGATGGGGAGGTGTTACAGGTCACTACCCCTAATGATAATAAGAATAGGAGACCATACTTAATAAATTCTTGGCGTGTTTGCATGGTAAAATACTACCTACAACTATTGTGGAAACTTATCTCATAACTGTATCCAATTTTACCACATTGTCTATTAATATTATGAACATTTTATCAGTTTACTGGGGACATCATCACCGTGGCTGCTGGAAAAGATTATGGCAAATTCTTGATTATTTAGCCAATCAAGGTCATCATATTTGGCTANTAGTAAGTCAAGAAAATCCGACAGTTACTTCCCCTAATGTCCAGGTGATTTTGATTAATTTTCCTCTGCCATTCCTCGATTTGTCGGAAATATACTTTGGTCTGGTATCTCCCTTAACTGCTATTTTGATTAATTTGGTAKTTCCCATAGATGTGTTATTGGCATTCGATGRTCATAATGCCGGATTATTAAGTTTGAGTCGAGCGCTATTTAAAAAAACTAGACTGATTTTGTGTGTCCGTCGCCATTTTATTTTTAATAATGATTTGGGAGATGACCCCTGGTGGTTATCAGCTTTCAAAAAAAAGGCTGATATCTGGTCTCATAGTTTTTGTGATTTGACGATTTATAATTGCCTGGAAACAGCCAACCAAATCGAAAAATTATATAGCAAACCACCACATTTAGTTAAGGTGGTTCTTAATAATGTTCCATTTAAAAACATTGATTTAGAAGTGCGTCACAAATTGCATCAACAACTAGGCATTAAGG
>NZ_PKGG01000119.1:0-15696 GCF_046480465.1 Arthrospira sp. PCC 8006 | reverse complement strand
AGTGCAAAACTGCTATTTCCGAACGGTTAAAACCTGTGGGATTAGAAATAAAACCTGAAAAGACTCGAATCTGCCATACGTTCAAACCTATTGAATATGAAGGCAGAACAGAGGAGCCAGGATTTGATTTTCTAGGATTCAATATCAGGCAATATCCAGCAGGAAAGTATAAATCTGGGAAAACAGGCGGGTCAGCAAGCCGATTAATCGGACATAAAACCCACATAAAACCCAGCCAAAAAGCAGTTGCCCACACAGAAGTGATAAAAGGTGTAATTAAACAATTTAAAACAGCACCTCAATCAACCCTAATTAACAAACTAAACCCAATTATTATGGGATGGTCAAACTATTACTCAGGGGTAGTCTCAACAGAGACATTCACCAAACTAGATAAGACAATCTGGCAAATGTTACGGGCATGGACAGTATCAAGATGCGGAAAGGCAAGTCACGAAAAGCTAAGAAATTATTTCAGACATGGAACAATTAAACTTAGCAATGGGAAAGAAAGACACGAAAATTGGCTGTTCCAAACCAAAGATGGGTTACATCTATTCAAACACAACTGGACTCCAATTGTCAGACATACCTTAAGACGCCCTGACGCAACACTTTATGACGGAAATTGGACCTACTGGGCAAGCAGGAAAGGACGAGCAATCGATACGCCAAATAGGGTAGCAAAACTACTCAAAAAGCAAAAAGGTAGATGTACCTGGTGTGGGCAATTCTTTACCCCATCAGATTTAATTGAAATAGACCACATTGTACCTAGAAGCCAAGGCGGAAAGGATGACTACAAGAATCTTMAATTATTACATCGCCATTGTCACGACGATAAAACAGCTCTTGATGAAGAGATGATGCTGTACTCTTAACAAGGAGACGGTCAAACTAGGAGCCGTATGAGGTGAAAGTCTCAAGTACGGTTTTGAATGGGAGGGGTAGACCGTGAGGTCTATCTCGACCCCTAATCCAGCCGCCTTTGAAGGCTTGCCGTGAGTTGGTCGAAGGGGGCGGAGCTTGAAACCCATAATTTGGGGTAAGTGATGAGTAGGGTTGTCTGGCAATGGCTTCTAACTTGTAGTGTTAAGACATACGTGCGAGACGTTTAGGAGTCAAATAAGGCTGCAATGCCTGAAATAACCTCCTAGTGGGACTTCCACCCCTTGGTGGAATATAAGGGATTCGCACCCCTAACCATCCCATAACTGTTTATATGTCCCGACGCTTGGAGAAATCTAAGCAAGGCAGGGAACTCAAGGTCATAAACCAACTGAGAAATCAGGGCGTTGAGAGTAACGGCGATAGCCACCCCCAGTTTTGGAAATCATAACCCCAGGATTGAAGCGGGGAACGGAAGGCGTGAGGGAAACCTATTCCCAATAATCCGACCACTGCCAACCATCCATGACTAAGGAAATCTGAATGTTCCGGCTTGAACCATCGTAATTATTAAGTAGCGAAATAGGTTGATACGCTGCGCTCAAAAGAGCAAGGGGAAAAGTAGGAGTTTACTTACACTACCTACACAGACCTTGAAAATACCCCGGTGGATAGGACAAATCTAAAGATGGAATGCCCATATAAACGGAACGTTTAAACCCCCATTAGGCTCTGCTAATAAACAAGTGAGCAATATTACTCGCAAGCAGAGCGTGAAAAGTGTAAGCGTATGCCTCCTAGGGGAAAGGATGTGACTGAAAGCTAATGCCTAACTGTAATGGTTAGGATATGCCCACTAGTCACGGTGTGGATATAGAGACCGCGACAACTAAGAGTGTTTATGACGAGAGCGAGTTAATGACTACGTGGTTGTATAGCATAAGACATAAAAGTTAGGACGTATAATGGCAAGGATATCTACAGAAGACCCAAAAAGCCAGCCCCCTACAGTTACGATCTTAGACAAAAAGTTATTAATGCAATTGAACTAGACGGTATACCCAAAACCGAAGCCAGTCAAGTTTTCCATGTCAGCAGGAACACCATTAATCTCTGGCTGCAAAGAAAAGAACACACCGGCGACTTCCTCCCTAAACCTAATCACCGACCTGGCAATAACCACCAAATTACCGACTGGCATAAATTCAAGGCTTTTGCCCAAGAGCATGGCGACAAAACCTCCGCTCAAATGGCTCAACTTTGGGATGACGACATCTCTCCTCGCACCATATCCAGAGCCTTGAAGAAAATTGGCTTCACCAGAAAAAAAACTTACGGCTACCAAGAACGTGATGAGCAACAGCGAGAGGAGTTTATTGCTCAGATTGAACAGATGGAGTCGGAAGGGTTGGTTTACCTCGATGAAGCTGGCATGAATAGTCAAGACTCGGATTATCCTTATGGTTACTGCGAGGAAGGACAACGCTTCCATGCCCTCAAATCCTGGAAGAGGCAGGGCAGGGTGAGCTATATGGCGGCATGGTGTCATCAACAACTCTTAGCTCCCTTTACCTTTGAGGGTTGTTGTAATCGGACAGTGTTTGAGTTGTGGTTGGAGTTCATCTTATCGCATTAGTCAAGGCTGCGTCCTAACCCTATTGACGATTGCTATAATTCCAACATTGAAGCCAGGTCAGACTCTAGTATTGGACAATGCAACGTTTCATAAAGGGGGGCGGCAGGCTGAACTGGTGGAGGCAGCTCAATGCCGTTTACTCTATCTTCGGCCTTATTCGCCAGACCTCAACAAGATAGAGAAATGTTGGTCGTGGTTGAAAGCCCGCATTCGCCATTGCACGTGAGCAGTTTGATTCTCTCGATGATGCCATGGATTCCGTTCTCAAAGCTGCGTCCTAACCACCTTGACTAATGCTATATATCCCCACCGTGACCTGTGGGCATATCCCCACTATGACAATTGGGCTTTAGCTTCTGGTCACATCCTTCACCCTCTAACCATGCGCTTACATTTTTCACTACTGCCTTGTCAATAGCATTACTCACTTGTTTATAGGCAGAGCATTAGAGGGGTTACAACGTTCCGTTTATATGGGCATTCCATCGTTAGATTTGTCCTCAGAACCGGGGTAGTTTAAAGGTCTGTGCAGGTAGTCGTAAGAGCCCCCTACTTTTCCCCTTGTCCTTTTGGGCGCAGCGTGTCCACCTATTTCGCTGCTAGTGTATTACGATGGTTCAAGCCGGACATTCAGTTTCCTTAATCATGGATGGTTGGCAGTGGTCTCGATTCCGGTATTAGATTACACCTCGGAGCCTTCCGTTCCCCGCTTTAGTCCTAGGGTTGTGAGTCCTAAAACTAGGGGTGGCTATCGCCGTTACCCTCTGCTCTGTGATTTCTCAGTTCGCTTAGGACCTTGGGTTCCCTGCCTTGCTTAGTTCCCTAAGCGTCGGGACATATAAACAGTTATGAGGATGGTCAGGAGAGGTTTCCTTATATCCAAACTCGGGGCTGGAATCCTCACCGGCTAGTGATTTCTGGCATTTCATCCCTATTTCATACCCGAACGTCTCGCACCTTGCGCTTACACTTATCACTACTGATTACCTCGACCAGATATTCAGAGTGCTGGAGGACTTAAAACGTTCCGTTTATATGGGCATTCCATCTTTAGATTTGTCCTCTCCACCGGGGTACTTTTTAAAGGTCTGTGTAGGTAGTATAGTGAACCTCCTACTTTTCCCCTTGTTCTTTTGAACGCAGCGTATCAACCTATTTCGCTGCTTAGTATTGACGATGGTTCAAGCCGGACATTTGGTTTCCCTAATCATGGATGGTTGGCAGTGGTCTCGATTCTGGTGTTGGGTTACACCTCGGAGCCTTCCGTTCCCCGCTTCAATCCCAGGATTGTGGGTCCTGAAACTAGGAGTGGCTATCGCCGTTACCCTCACCTCTGTTTCGTTACGTTTCCGTTATGTTAAGAATTGTTACGAATTGTTACAGATTATGTTAACCTGGGGTTCCCTGCCGGGTTTTGGTATCGTATGATACCAAACGTCGGGACATATAAACAGTTATGGGGTCGGTCAGAGGCGAGCCTCTTATATTCAACCAAGGGGTTGAAGCCCCACCAGATAGCTATTTCAGGCATTACCGCCTTATTTCGTATCTGAACGTCTCGCACCACCAAGTATAAACTAATATTTTTGCCCAAGTTTGAAGTGAAAAATCTGGTCAAGAGAGGAAAACGACGCTTGGCCACGAAAACGGGACGCGCCATGGTGACATGGGCTCATTACCGTTTTCAGACTTTGTTGAAGCATCAAGCAGCTAAGTATGGCTGTGTTGTAGTAGACGTAACGAAAGAGTACACCAGCAAAACCTGTTCAAAATGTGGTCACATTCACACCCAACTAGGAGGCAACAAACAATTTGTTTGCCCTAATTGTGGTCATAGGATAGGACGTGATATTAATGGAGCCTTTAACATTCTGCCCTTGGCTTTGAGAGATACCTCCACTAATGGCGTGATTACCTCATTCCAGATGGTGCCATACTCATAAACTTCCGGCTATTGCCAGATTTTTCCTGGTTAAATGTATCTGTCAAAAACACCGTAGCAGTTGTATGCTAAAAGTTTCGGCCGGTAAGGGGCTGATCACATTTTGGCGGTTTAAGGTAAATCTGTGGACTTAAATCAAATTTTTAACACTGAAAATCCCATCATTGGAGTAGTGCATCTGCTGCCGCTTCCCACCTCCCCTCGATGGGGTGGGGATATCAAAGCAGTAATCGATCGCGCTGAACAAGAAGCAACTGCCCTCGCCTCCGGGGGTGTACATGGTATAATTGTCGAGAACTTTTTTGATTCTCCCTTTGCTAAAGATAAGGTAGATCCAGCGGTGGTCAGCGCCATGACCATGATTATCCAACGGCTGATGAATCTAGTTACAGTCCCCCTGGGAGTCAATGTCTTGCGAAATGACGGTGAAAGCGCTTTGGCGATCGCATCCTGTGTAGGAGCCCAATTCATTCGTGTCAACGTCTTAAACGGCGTGATGGCTACCGACCAGGGAATAATTGAAGGCAATGCTCACCGACTCCTGCGCTATCGTCGAGAATTAGGAAGCGATGTTAAAATATTGGCAGATGTCCTAGTCAAACATGGCCGACCTCTGGGTTCTCCCAATCTGACAACAGCAGTTAAGGAAACCACAGAACGAGCCTTAGCTGATGGAATTATTCTATCAGGCTGGTCTACTGGTAGTCCCCCTAGTCTGGAAGACCTGGAACTAGCGCGGACTGCAGCGGGTGATACTCCCGTATTTATCGGCAGTGGGGCTGATTATGAAAATATTTCTACCCTCATTAAAGCTGCTGATGGCGTGATTGTTGCCAGTTCCCTTAAACGACATGGCCGCATTAGTCAACCTATTGATCCCAGTCGCGTTAGTCAGTTTGTCGAGGCTATGGGGCGTGGTTTACAGCCAGGAACAACAGACCCCTGGACACTTAAACCACAGTCGGAACTACCTAGTAAACTGAAACCCTAATCAGAAACTGAAAACATTTCCTATGGTTAGCAGTCCTTCTACTCCCTGGATTTATCGCCACTCTCGTCTAATTATTCTCACCATCGCTATTATAGGGGCGATCGAAACTGCCTATTTAACTGCGATTAAACTCTTGGGGGGAGTGGCTGTCTGTCCTACCCAAGGATGTCATGAAGTTCTCAATAGTCCATTAGCCACCGTGGCGGGGATACCCATTAGCCTATTTGGGTTTTTAGCCTATTTCACTATGGCAAGTCTAGCCGCTACTCCCTGGCTGGTCAATCCCTCCAGTCAAAAAAACCTACGGACTAAATTAGAAGCCGCTACCTGGTGGATTATGTTTAGTTTGGCTACCGCTATGGCGGTTATGAGTGGCTTTTTGATGTATCTGCTGGCCTTTGAACTGCAAGCCTTTTGTCCCTACTGTGTGGCTTCTGCGATTTTCTCCATTAGTCTCTTTGTCCTGACTATGGTGGGGCGATTTTGGGATGATTTCGGACAACAGCTTTTAGTTGGGGTGGCTGTGACTATGGTGGCTTTGGTCACTCTCCTGGGGGTTTATGATGCACAACCTACCTCAGCCACTCCACCGCCTACCCTCGTCAGCCGTCAGATTACTACTAATTCAGGCGCGGCGGAAATATCCCTCGCTACCCATCTTCAACAGATTGGCGCTCAAACTTTTGGTGCTTATTGGTGTCCCCATTGCTACGAACAAAAGCAGCTTTTTGGCCGTCAGGCTTTTGCTATACTAGATTATGTAGAGTGCGATCCACAGGGTCCTAACGCACGACCACAACTGTGTCAACAAGCTGGAATTAATGCTTATCCGACTTGGGAAATTAACCAAAAATTCTACCAGGGACGGTTATCTTTACAAAAACTGGCGGAGTTGTCTGGTTATGAAGACAGACAGGATTTTGCTAATTCTCCCTTTGATTAACTTTCACAGCTTCTGAGGTTGAGCGATCGCTCTCACCATAATTTTAACTGTCTATAATCAGGGTGGGTCTGAGTTCCATCACATTTGTAGGGATAAGCGATCGGATGTTCATAATCTTCCAGGGACTTGCTCAGTATCCTCAACAGGGTTTAACTTCCCTAAAATTATGGTTTTTGGAACGTAAGCACATCTGGATTACCTCTTCTGGAGTGGCGGCGGCGGTGCTTCTGGTCAGGTTTTTAGGACTTCTACAAACCTCGGAATTAGCTGTTTTTGATGTGTTAGTCCGGGCTCGTCCTCCAGAAACTCCAGAAGACCGGATTGTGATTATTGGTATTGATGAACAGGATTTAAGAGAGTATGGGTTTCCGGTTGCTGATGAGATTTTAGCTGATTTATTAGACATTATTAATGACGCAGAACCTAGGGCGATCGGTTTAGATTTATATCGGGGTATACCCATGGAACCCGGTCACGCTCAATTGACCGAAGCCTTAATAAATATCCCTAATTTAATTGGTATTGAACTACTGGAAACTCTCAAAGTTGCCGCCGTTCCACCTCCCCCGGCTTTGGCGGAAATAGGTATGATCGGATTTAATAACTTTGTCATTGACTCCGATGGTCGCGTTCGTCGCAATTTATTATATGCTGGTAATTCTGATGGTCAAACCCGACGTAGTTTTGCCCTTCAGTTGGCTTTAATAGAACTCAAATATCAAGGCATTTTTCCAATTTTAACTGATAATTCTGAAGTGGAATTTAATGGGGTAGTTTTTCCCAGATTTCAACCTAATGATGGCCCTTATGTCCGCGCTGATAATGGTGGTTATCAAGTATTAGCTAATTTTCGCAATCCCGCCGTAGGTTTTCAAACGGTTTCCCTCAGAGATGTCTTAAATGGAAATATCCCACCATCTCTATTTAACGATCGCATTGTCATGATTGGCTCTACGGCTTTTAGTGTTAAAGATTTTCATTTGACCCCCTACAGTAGCAGTCTATTTGAAGAACCTCGTTTTATTTATGGCGTGGAACTTCATGCTAATTTTCTCACCCAAATTTTAACTACCGTCCTAGAAGACCGTCCCCTGATGTCTACTTGGTCAGAAACTGTAGAATGGCTATGGATTATCTTCTGGTCTTGGGTCGGTGCTAGTTTGTCCTGGAAACTGCGATCGCCCTATCGTTCCACATTAATGATTATTGTCATTGGCGGCGGTATCTTGACCGGCGCTTATCTACTGCTTTTAATGGGTTGGTGGATTCCGGTTGTACCACCTTTAATTACCCTGGGAGGTTCGGGAATTGTCGTCACCACTTACTTAGCACATATTCAAGAAGAATTTAAACGCTCAACCGATTTCCTTAATAGTATTATTAACACCATTCCTGACCCCATCTATGTCAAAACTAAAGACCATAAAAAAATGGTGGTTAATCAAGCCTATTCGCGATTGGTAGGGTTTCCGGCGGACATAATTTTGCAGAAAAGTGACCATGATTTATTCCCTCCCGCAGAGGCTAAGGTTTTTTATCAACAGGATGAACTGGCTTTTCAGACTAACTGGGAACAGGAAAATGAGGAAAAATTAACTGATGCTAGTGGCGTAACTCACTGGATTGCGACTAAGCGATCGCTTCATCAAGACGCAGCAGGTAATCTCTTTTTAGTTGGTATAATTCGCGATATTACCGAACGCAAAAAATCCGAAGAAACCCTCCGCAAACTAGCCGAACAGTTAGAAAAATATAACGCTGAACTCCAGCAAAGGGCTGACCATGACCCTCTCACAGGTTTACCCAATCGCCAACTATTTGAGGAACGCCTTACCCAAGCCTTAGTATGGGCTGATACTAATCAAAAATTCGTGGGGCTATTTTTTCTTGACCTTAACAATTTTAAACCTATTAACGACCAATACGGACACCATGTCGGCGATTTAGTACTTAAACTGGTCGCCGAACGTTTGCGAGGCTGTTTACGCGCTAGTGACACCGTGAGTCGCCTTGGGGGTGATGAATTTACTGTCATCTTACCAGGAATCCCTAGCCATGCTGATGCGGTCAGGGTGGCGGAAAAAATCCTAGACCAGGTAACTCAAGAGTCAGAACTCAATGGCTATATTATTACCATTGGTGTGAGTATCGGAATTAGCCTCTATCCCCTCGATAGCCAAGATTATGAAACCTTAGTCCAAAAAGCTGATGCGGCTATGTATAGGGCTAAAAGCCGACATCAGAACTCCTATGAGTTGACCCCTCCTGTCGAACCCAATATCAGAGAATCTTGACTTGTATAAAAATACCTATTCCTGTATATTAGATGTTGAGGGTCTATATCTTAAAACTTAACAATTCTTTACAAAAGCTAGATCCGTGGCAGGATACCACTTTAGAGATTGTGTTTTGGCTCAGTAGCCCCTTGTAGGAAAATACATCCGTAAAATCACTGATATAATAAAAAGTAGACAGTAAAGGGAATCTATGAGCCGATAATCAGGCGATTGAGTTCACAGAGGTTATGTTCCATTATGAGATGCTTACTCAAATTTACAACTGTCTTAGTTTTAGTCGTCGGGTCTGTCTTCAGCATAACCACTGTCGCTGAGGCGAGAAGCTCGTCCATGGGTGACGAAGTTGTAACAGCCTGCAATAATCCCTTTAATGCTTCAGCCTGTCAAGCTCAAGATCCACCTGTTAATGATACTCCTAACTCAGGAGGCGGTGGGGGCGCTTATTAATAATTAATGGGATGAGGGCTGGTTCAGCCATCTGTGAGGTTTTCAGCCATTGGCGTACATCAGTTGTCAATGCTCCGGTCGTCATACCTATTTGCCGATTCTGAAGCTACTGGCTGTCATTAAAAGTCCGGGGTGAATTGTCGGCAAAAAAACATTTTCTTTTCAGGGCTTTTGACAATAACTGATTATATTGATTTTTACTGATAATAAAGGCTCCAAACCGCTCTAAATGAGGGTTAGTCATTTGGGCATCAAATAGGACAAAATCCCGTTTTCGCAGGTGTTCGACTAGCTTCACCATCGCCACTTTTGAACCGTTAGGAATATTAAAGAACATAGACTCGCCGATAAAAGCGCCGCCGATCGCAATTCCCAAAATCCCCCCAGCCAGGCGATCGCCCTCCCAGGTCTCGAAACTATAAGCCCATCCCTGGCTATTTAACAGTCGATAAATCCGCTTTAATTCCCCAGAAATCCAAGTATTTTCTCGGTCAGCGCATCCTTGAATGACCGCCTCAAAATCCCGATTAATAGCGACTTGAAAGCGATTTTGATTAAGGAATCGTTGAAGCGATCGCGGATAGTGGAAGCGTTGATCTAGGGGAATCAAAGCCCGTTGGTGGCTGCTGTACCATCCTAGGGAGTCTTCCCCATCATTTGCCATCAAGAAATACCCTTGAGCATATCCTTCAATAATCGCCGATATATCATATTGCATATTACCCGAAATGTGATAGAATATTAAATCGGTCTATAATTAGCTTTTATCGAGTCAGTAATATGGTGAATAATCCTTCTTATCCGATGCTTGAGCATACTTTGAGTCAACTGTTAAACCAAACCGAAAAAGATTGGGGATATTTACGGATCCACAAAGTTGATAATGCTTACACTGTCAGAATGTGGGGTTCAACGGACACAATTTTACGGTTTCAGAGTAATGAAAATACTCGGTCCTATCGTCTATTTTGGTATCGTCGCCCCAAGCCGTCAGTATCAATTCAGAGTCGCACCACCACCAATAAAGTTTTAGACCCCAAAACCAAAACCTATAAGGTCAAGAAGTATAAAACCTATCAAGTGTGCTGCAAAATCGAGGCTAACCAGGTAGAATCATCGATTAACCGCATATTTGCGGAAATGGTGAGAGTTCACCTAGTAGCATTGATCGAAGCTAGAATAGAGCAACTGGACCGAGATGATCACACTGGGACAGAAAAAACCTTAGAGTCACCAGTTGTGACTGTCATTCAAAACTAACTGACGCAAACACACTAGAGATCATATCATTATGGCTGAACCGCCCAAACCGATTACCCTACCCCCTGTTGAAAATCCCCTACAGGAAGGGGAGTGGCTGAAAAAGACCTTACATGACTGGCTCGATCGCGAATTTATACCCGAAGCGGTAAACGCCGAAATAGCGGAACGCGCCTCACAGATTTTCGTGCGCCAGCGCATAGAGGGGGAAAACGACCTAGGCTGCTTAGTGATCGCCATTGTGACGGAAATGGAATCATTCGACTTTTCCAAAACCTTTTTTGGTGAGTTTGCGATCGCCAATGCCGTCAGCGATTTACTATTACAGAGTCTAGGATACGAGCGTTGCTGCGGTCAGTAGAGAGTGTTGATCGGGAATCGGGGAATCATCCCAACTCCCCATCGACACCGATCCTACCAGCTAGACTTAACCACACCGGGTAAAAGTCCCTGGTGAGCCATTTCTCGCAGTTGGTTGCGGCACAAGCCAAAATCGCGGTAATATCCCCTAGGCCGTCCGGTTACCCAGCATCGATTCCGTATACGAGTCCGAGAACTGTTGCGGGGTAGTTGCTGGATCTGGCGGTGAATAGTCATTTTTTCGACCTGAGAAGTAGCACTATTAAACTGTTCTTTCAGTTCTTGGCGCTTGTCGGAATATTTATCAACCAATTGTTTGCGCTTTTTATCGCGCTCGATCATGCTTTTTTTAGCCATTTTTAGAGTTAACGCCTCCTAATCAAGTTTAGATAGCCGCATTAGCATATCTGTGCTGATGGGCATAAATCAGACAATTGACAATTGTAACACGCCGGATTGCGGGCTGTACAGATCTCACGCCCATGATAAATCAATCTGATCGACCAATTTTCCCAATCTGGCTGAGGTAGAACCTGCATCAAATCCCGCTCAATGCGAACGGGGTCTTGATGCTGAGTCAATCCCAGCCGTTGACTGAGACGACGCACATGGGTATCAACAGTCACGCCCATATTAATCCCGTAAGCATTAGCCATAACCACATTAGCGGTTTTACGGGCTACTCCCGGTAATTCGAGCAATTGTTCCATGCGTTTAGGAACTTCCCCGCCGAATTTCTCAGTAATGATCCGGCTTGATTCTTTAATATGGCGAGCCTTGTTGCGATAAAATCCAGTCGATCGCACCAAAGTTTCCAACTCTTGCAAATCCGCCGTCCCCAGAGAGAAAGCATCAGGAAAGCGCTTAAATAAAGCTGGTGTCACCTGATTAACCCGTTCATCAGTACATTGTGCTGAGAGGATAGTGGCTACCAATAGCTGTAAAGGTGTCTCATAGTTGAGAGTACAAGCGGCATCAGGATATAAACGCTTGAGGCGCACCAGAACTTCCAGGGCGCGATGTCGCAGTTTATGGTGTTCGTGGCTGCTCATATTTTCATCAATCCTACTGGAGTAGCGATCGCACCCAACTGAGATCGGTTAAATTGGCAGTATCCCGAATAATCAGGAAAATACCCAACCCCAACAACAACATCAATCCGGTTTGCATGACGCTTTCTTGTACCCGTTCGGGTAAAGGTTTACCCCGTAGGGCTTCAATCAGCAGAAACGCCAACTGACCGCCATCAAGAGCCGGAAGAGGGAGGATATTAATGATAGCGAGGTTGATGCTAATTAGGGCCGCAAATTGGAATAAATTACTGGCATCGGAACGAGCTATATTAGCACCGATCGCCACAATAGCGACGGGACCGGAAAGTTGGGGAGCCGTTTCCCGAAAATTATTAATCAGTTGGGAAAACCCCGCCAAGGTCAAGTTAAAAATCCGCTGAAATTCCTCAGCACCTTTGACAAAGGCATCAATTATCCCATCAGCCTGATAACGGACGATTTCACCGTTAGGGCTCAGTTGTACTCCAATACGACCCTTACCATCGCCTCCCGGTTCTGGGGTAACTTCTACGGGGATAATGCGATCGCCCCGTTGAATTTCCATTTGTAGAGGTTGGTTAGGGTTAGACTGAATTACCTCAATCAAGTGGGTAATGGACTTCGACTCAGCTCCGAGTTGATCTCCATTCACCGATATGATTAGATCATTATCCTGAATCCCAGCTTTGGTCGCCGCTGAACTGACATCACTGGCTACAGAGGGGACTCGGACACCTGGTTGATAGTCAAAGTTGGGAACCCCAATCATTCCTACCTGAACCACTAATAACAAGTAGGCAAAAATCAAGTTAGCAATTACACCCGCACTGATTACGATCGCCCTATCTAAAATTGGTCGATTGCTCAACAGGTTTGGGTCATCTTTGGGGATTTCACTATCGGGATCTTCATCGGGAAAGCCGACAAAACCCCCCAAGGGAAACCCTCGCAGCGCATACTCGGTTTCTGGGCCTTGATATTTCCACAGAATTGGACCGAAGCCTATGGAGAATCGATTAACGTGGATATGTTGGAGTCGCGCCGCCATGAAGTGGCCAAGCTCATGAACGACGATTAAGATTCCAAGAACCGCGATCGCAGCCAAAACTGACATGAACAATTCCAAATATACTAACTACTAGGGTGATAATTTTGTCATTATATCACTGGTTTGGCTGTGTTGGGCTTGTGTTATGTTGCTAATTTTTACTGATTTAGACGGTACGTTACTAAATTCTGATGATTATGGCTACCATGGGGCGATAACGGCGATCGCAGACCTGCAACAACAACAGATCCCGATTATCCCCGTCACTAGCAAAACTCGGGCTGAGGTGGAGGTATTATCGACAGAAATCGGGTTGACAGATTCGTTTATTGTGGAAAACGGCAGTGCTATTTTTATTCCCAAACATCAAGATTATCTGTTTTCTGAGGAACTGAAAATTTCGGGAAAATACTATTTGATGCAGTTGGGATGTGTTTATGCACAAGTGCGCCAAGGTTTGCGAGAGTTGATGGCGGCGATTGGTGAAGAGTTGACGGGGTTCGGTGATTTGAATATTGCCGAGATTATGCAGTTAACGGGTTTGTCTACTCAGGAAGCACAACGGGCAAAAAATCGAGAGTTTACTGAGCCTTTTATTACTCCTAAAAATGTGGATGCGGACAGGTTAGCACATCACCTAAAAGCCTTGGGGTTTAATGTGGTGGTTGGCGATCGCTTTTCTCATTTAATTGGAGACCAGGCGGGAAAAGGTGGCGCGGTTCAATGGCTGGTTAATCGATATCAACAGGTTAATAGGGGGGAAAGTATTACGACTATTGGTTTGGGGAATAGTCCTAATGATTTGGCTATGTTGGAGGTGGTTGATATTCCGATTATTATACCCGGAATAAAAGGGGTACATCCTGGCTTGGCTAATCAAGGTTGGCAAGTGGCTCCTTTTCCCGGTTCTGTGGGTTGGGGGGTGGCTGTGGCTGAGGAGGTGAAAGGGTTAATATACTGAGATGATCTCGGTAGTTAATGGCTGATTCGGAATTGGCTAATTTGAGGCGATCGCTAAGGGAAAGTTTCTGTAATTCCTGATTTAATTTATATAAATATACGGGTTTATATGAGTTGTTAAATAGTGGGATTAATGCTTTGACTAATGCTACCATACCGTCAGGAGGAACCGCGTTTCCAATTTGACGACGAACTTCTGTTAAAGACCCTTCAAAGACAAAATTATCCGGGAAAGTCTGCAACCTAGCACGTTCCCGGTTAGTGAGCGATCGCAATTCTTGATAATGATAACCCCAAGTTCCCCCACCACCCCCAGCGATAATAGTTGTGGAGGGTTGGTCTGGGTGGAGTCGTCGATATACATGACTAATCATTCCTTTAACATAGTATTCGCTATCTTTGGGAATATCTGTATAATTTCCCCCTGGTTTAATGCGTTTGATAATTTCGACGGTGCGAGGATGAATCCTCTGATGTTCATTATTATCAGTCACTTTTTCCACATCTTTTAAGGCTTGTTTAGCGGTGCGATAGGGATAAAGGCGATCGCTTCCATATTCCGGGAAGGGATGAATAAAATTAAAGCCTGTATCCATTCTTACCCCCACAATTAAGACCCTTTCCCGATATTGGGGAACTCCATAATCCGCGAAATTGTAAAGTTTAGGCTTGACTAAATAACCCGGTTCTATGTTTTCAAAATCGGCAATTATTTTGGCAATAGCTTTATATTTATTGGCACTGAGTAAACCCTTGACATTTTCGGCAATGAATGCTTTAGGTTTTTGGTGGCGAATAAACTCTAAAAAGTAGGTATACAGATTTCCCCTGGTTCCCGTGAGTCCGGGACGTTTCCCAATCATGGAAAAATCTTGACAGGGAAAACCTCCGGTAATTAAGTCAGCTTTAGGAACCTTAGTAATATCAATTTCTTGAATGTTATTACAGGCGATCGTCTCCGAAATATTCCGCCTAAAAGTTCGACAAGCCGCCCCATTACAATCAATCGCCCACACCACTTCAAAACCCGCCCGATGAAATGGTAAATCCATTCCCCCACAACCAGAAAACAACGAAACCAACTTAGGTTTATCTTGCCATTTAATCCCATTTAAACTATCTAAAATTTGCATTTTGGGGCTCAAATCATTGTAATCATAAGTTAATAGGATAACAGTCAAGGTTAATTTATGGAAAATTCGAGGATGCTAAGACCAGCAGAATAGGGAAAATCCTCTGCTGTGGGTCTGTTGATTTATCTATCCTAGTATAGCATTTGGCTGTCACCTATTGACAGCACCAGTTTTCTCCAGGTTATCTGAGCCACCATCCATGTAAAATTTGTAAATACGCCAACGACCAGACCTATCATCACCCAACTAGGGAAGACCTCGTTTTACATTTCTTAACTGGGCTACGAGTGATTCCATACTTGTTAATGTTTCCTTAATCATGAGACGGGATCATTTATCCTAGCCAGTCTCATAAATATATTGACAATATTGAGCCTTGACGAGACCCAGGAATTATTAAGATTATTGAAGTAAATACATGGTGTCATTTGTAGCCATGTGAAAAAATATTAAATTTTCCTGAATAAACTGCCAATTATTTAAGCGGCGGATATAATGGTGTTAAGTCAGGGTTGCAGGAGGTCATACATATAGACTTAATAAATTGTCCAAGCGATCGTCAAATTAGTATCTGAGTAGGGTATCGAACACCATAGCCACTCAAAGCATTACCTCGAAATGATCTTGAGCATTTTTTTGTCAGATACAACTAAATCTGAACCAGCGACTGTCGTTGCCCCAAAGCCTTATTAAATCGGGGTCTTACTCTTCTGTGTTGCCTTTTTTTGCCTATTACATT
>NZ_PKGG01000544.1:0-504 GCF_046480465.1 Arthrospira sp. PCC 8006 | reverse complement strand
CGTTTCCCGTCSGGGGCGATCGCCACTGCATTTACCACGCTACTATGCCCAGAGAGGGTAGCGAGTTCCCTCCCCTGCTCCAAATCCCACAGTTTCAGGATTTTATCCCAGGATGCAGACACCGCTCGTTTCCCGTCGGGGGCGATCGCCACTGCATTTACCGAGCCACTATGCCCAGAGAGGGTAGCGAGTTCCCTCCCCTGCTCCAAATCCCACAGTTTCAGGATTTTATCCCAGGATGCAGACACCGCTCGTTTCCCGTCGGGGGCGATCGCCACTGCTGTTACCACGCTACTATGCCCAGAGAGGGTAGCGAGTTCCCTCCCCTGCTCCAAATCCCACAGTTTCAGGATTTTATCCCAGGATGCAGACACGGCTCGTTTCCCGTCGGGGGCGATCGCCACTGCATTTACCGAGCCACTATGCCCAGAGAGGGTAGCGAKTTCCCTCCCCTGCTCCAAATCCCACAGTTTCAGGATTTTATCCCAGGATGCAGACACCGCT
>NZ_PKGG01000486.1:0-866 GCF_046480465.1 Arthrospira sp. PCC 8006 | reverse complement strand
TATTTGGAATAGGGTTCCCGCACGCCTTCCGTTCCCCGCTTCAATCTGACGGGTTGTGATTCCTCAAACTGGGGGTGGCTATCGCCGTTACTCTCAACGCCCTGATTTCTCAGTTGGTTTATGACCTTGAGTCCCCTGCCTTGCTTAGATTTCTCCAAGCGTCGGGACATATAAACAGTTATGGGATGGTCAGGGGTGCGAATCCCTTATATTCCACCAAGGGGTGCAAGTCCCACTAGGAGGTTATTTCAGGCATTGCAGCCTTATTTGACTCCTAAACGTCTCGCACTCATGGTCTTATTGTACTACATCCAAGGTGTCAGTGTCCCGGTTGTGTAACACCCTTAAAACGGTGACTAGCAGGGAGATTAGAAAGCGTTACGCTGAAGAATGACGACCCTATTACTGGAAGCGTGTTTTTTGGAAGCGTGAATTTAGCGCCGTTTCTAGCGGTGGCGCTCCTCTTTCCATCCTCAAGTAGTACATTGAGAACCAGGGCTATGATGACTAAACCCCGCCGCTCCTTGACCCCCACCTCGGAACAGGTGGGGGAATGCGTCGCTAATTTTGTTCACCAACCCAGAAGCCAGCTACGATGGCCCGAAAATTGACCAACTTCTTTTGATTGACTATGATACTTGACAAATACGTGCGAAACGTTCAGGCTTGAAATAGGGTTGAAATACCTGAAATAACCGCCTGGTAGGGACTTCAACCCCTTGGGTGAATATAAGGAACGCACTCCTGACCATCCTCATAACTGTTTATATGTCCCAACGTTCGGTATAGAGATATACCAAACAAGGCAGGGAACCCAAGGTCAAAACGAACTAACCCATACAAATTCCTTATAGTAAGCCCACAAA
>NZ_PKGG01000150.1:0-13065 GCF_046480465.1 Arthrospira sp. PCC 8006 | reverse complement strand
CGGCGATTTTTACCCCGGCGCTTGTCCGGTAGCGATGACAAGCACTGGCGGAAAGAACCGCCTAGAGTCTCAAAGCCACCTGGCTTTTTCAACGGCTCTGGCGCTCCTGGGTTTCTTGGATGTCATTACGATACAGGGATGCTGGGGACTTGAACAGGTTTTCGCCAAAATGAGAATTGCTGGATTCGGACAAGTTGAGTTGACCCGTTGCAGTCTCAGATGTTATGCTGATGACTGAACGAGGTAGATTCACGTCGCTCATCTTTAAGTTCCTTTTTACTAAGGATGATGGGGAGGAAGGGGAAACGTTCGGGTTTCCCTTTCCTTTTGGCATCAAGACTTGTGAACTTTGAACACCAAACCAATAGGTCCGGCTATTTGGGGATTCCGTTGGATGGAATCCTCAATTTCTGCTATATAGTGAGCTACCTCCTCATCTGATAAGTTGAACACAGACCTTTGAGCTGTCCGTCTTAGATGCCGTCCGATTTGTTGCTGCCCGTTGGCGGCGACTTGTCGATCTGCCAGCATCCAAGCCAAACAAGTGACCAGGAAAATCCGCTGATGTTTTTTGTCCAGGCGGTGAAACCCGCTAGGCGAATTGGCGGCCTCGGCTTTTGGTTTGACCATAGGCTTTTTACCTATATATAGGGTGTGCTTTTGCGATCGCCTGACCAACCCCAAGGCGATCGCATAAATCTACCAGCTTCCCCGCTCTCAACATCCGGCTTTTTACCTATCGCGCTCGAATAATGGAARACCCGCAGCACGCTGTACGGGGAAAACAAGAAGTCAGTCTCGATGACGTTAACGGAAACAGCCGTCGGGCTACTGGATCAGATGGCTATGGAGCTAAATCTGAATCGGTCCGAATTGGTGGAGCAGATTGCCAGGGGGATAATTTCCAGCCAAGCGGGGAAAGTGTCCCCGGAACAGGCGGGAAAATTCTAGACCTGTTGGAGGAGTTGTTTGCTGGTTTTCATGAGTATGTCAAAAGCCATGAAACTCGATTGGAGGAAAGACTGCAAGCAAACCGAGACTATCAATCTCAAATGAAAAAACAAATGGAGAACATCCGACAGGAGATTCTCCAACAGGTCTCTAAATAAATTGAGCGCCCCTCGTGCCCACGGGGGGTGCTTTCTATTTTGGCACGCTGCTAAACCCTCAAGAAACAAATGGACTATGGCACAACACTTTTCTAACCTTCAAACTGTCACCGGTGAAAAGGCGATCGCTCATAAAGTCACCGATTCCGTCACCCTGGGTGACGCAAAAGTTAAAAATTCAAACGCGCCGTTACGCGCGATCGCTCATAACCCGACCGACACAACCCCAAGCGTTCCCCCGGAAGTGCTGGAACTTCAGTCCTAAGTGCTGGAACTTCAGTCCTAAGTGCTGGAACTACGAGAACTTATCGGGAGGAATTATGCAGCCTTCTGTCAAGTCGCCCGTCATGTTGATGTGGCGATCGCCCTAAATTTTAGCGACCTTCCTTGTACCCATAAGCTCCGGTTGGCTCGTGATATAGCCAAGCAATCCTACGGCAACATTTTGGCTATAAATAGTCGAGTGAGATCTGGGGAAGATGATAACAGGGGGTCAGGCCGATGAGGGAAAAATCTAAGTCACCGAGGCAGCTTTCCGTCATAATATCGTCACCCAGGGTGACGGATTCTGAAAGTGTAGAACCATTCGATCCGGCTTGGGATGATATGGATGTCTTTATGGCGCTGGACAAATGTCCGAATCAAGACCACAAACAACTCGCCCAATCCATTGATATCCCGATATCTCGTGTAGTCAAGTCTCTGGAAAGGTTACGCGAGAAAGGTAAGGTTAAGTATTTGGGATGGGTAGCCGTCACCCTGGGTGACGAAAATTCATCACCGGTGAACACTTCTCAGAGCGATCGCCTAACTGTTCGCTGGAAAGCTAAGTCAACCGCCCAAGACACCAACGGGAATAAATATGCTTACCTATATAGGGGAAAAAAGCAGGTTTGTTACCTTGCCGGCCCCCATCTATCGGAAAAAGCTAAAGCGATCGCCAACCAAGTAGAACAGTGGATCGAGTCCGGCTTGTCTCTCGAAACTATCCTAGAAAAACTTCCCGCACTTAAATCGGGTGGTTGGAAATCCCCAGATAGCAACTCCTAAATTTTCCACAGGGGGAGACTTTACTCCCCCGAAAAATTTTATGATTTCACAGAAAAATCAATGAGCATTTCCCAACCCTAAACAGCGCTATTTGCTACTGTAAAATGGTTAGCGCCGTTGGCTGTGTGTAAGAGTCTTTGATGTTTTAGACAAAATACCAAGCAGCCCGGTTTAGTGCTAAAATTGGCGGAATCTAGGGCAGTTACTTCTCGATCTGTGTTTGGCTAGTAGCACCCACTTTCCTCTGATGTCTGGCAACCTTAAGTCATCGACTGCCTTAGATTTCATCGATCGCGTCTCGGATTTTTTGAGGATCAGCATCAATGTAGCGCTGCAAAGATGCCATAGATTTGTGACCTGTGATAGCCATGATGGTTCTGGTATTGACTCCCTTGTTATAAAGTTTGGTAATGAAAGTGCGGCGGTAACTGTGAAGCGAGTAACCCTCATTTTGTAAACCCAGTTGAGCGATCGCTTTTCTGTGGAAAGAGTCGATCGCTTGAACTGTCACCGGTGAACTGTGATCTGATGGGCTAGGAAAAAGCCAGACACTACCACCAGGTCGGTAGGTTCTCAGAACTTCTCTCAATTTTTGGGAGACGGGAACCTGTCTCACCCCAGCATCTTTCCCAGCCGATCGCTTCCTAGTTTCAGACCGAAAGGTAATTTCTGGTAAGGCAATCTGAGAACTGCCATCGGCGTAGACATCATAAACTTGCAACAACCTAACGGCTCCCACCCGTTCCCCCGTGTATCTCATTATGGAAAGTAAAGTTTGCTGCCAAGGATATTTACAGCGTTTGATTATCTTGTCGGCGATCGCATCAGGAATGATTGATGCTTTACCAATGCGGTTTTTTTTCATGAATTCGTGTCTGTAGGGAATTTCCCCCAGTTGCCTAGCCGACGAGGTAAAGCGATCGGCTTACCTATATGACTATTGTAGGGTTCGGGCGGGGAGAATATTAGTTTTCGCGCCGACTTGGGGGAAAGTTTGGCGGCGAGCGATGGTGGCAGAGTAGCCTCTGAGTTTTTGCCAGCAGGTGAGTGATAGCCCGCCCCCAGAAAAAAATATTAGATAGGCGATCGACTATTCACCAGCAAAATAATTACATCGATTACCAGTATTCGGGCAAATCTACCCCAACAATATTAAATTCTCCCCCCTCTTTTGGATTAGCTAAGTTTGTAGCATAAGTGCAATAGCAGAGGTGGCGATCGGGTTCATCATCTGGCAAGGTGTCAAAAAATAATAGTTGACGACTCATCGTGGGGATAATCGAAAAACCCCCGCCTAGGGAATCAACTGTTGCCACTTCGCTATGGCTTTTCACCCAGTTAATCAAATGGTGAACGTTATTTCCGCCAGAAAATTCCTGTTGATAGACCGCTATATGGGTAAAAGTCATAGCCATGATTTCCCTTGAGCACAAAAACACTTTAACAACTTCACCCGTTCTCCAATACCAGCTATCTGGTGAGTTTATTGTAAAGTTATACATTTGACCGGGGTAAAAAATATCAAACTGACAAAAGAATGCCGCAGCCCGCGCAAACGCACGATATTTATCATTAGCTATAAAATCAGCAGAGTTAACTATGGCAGGAGCCGCCCAAATTATCTCATCGTCTGTCGCTCCAAAAGGTCGAATTAATAAGTCTGGCATTGGCATATCGTCTATTTCTCCTATTTCTTGTCCTAACTCATAATCAATTGCCGTTTCTTGTCTAACCCATATTTCAATCGTTTGAGTTGTGCTTGATGTGGCGAAAAGGGAAATTCCCCCGTCGCTACTATCAAAATAAATCGCATCCTCGAATACTGGTAAAACATTATTGCTGCCATCCCAGCGGATTGAAAATGGGCTTTCCCCTTTGATTAAAATCTCTCGCTTTACCGGGGATGGAGTAGAAGGGACGATTTGCAGTTCATCTCCCGCCACCAGTTCAACCATCCCCGATTTGGAAAATCTATAATAAGCGCCCCCACTGCCACCGCCGCCAGTCGGGCGCATTTCAAACCGAATAGGCATCTATCGTACAATGGAATTAATCACTTCTATTGTCGCATATGAACATCACGCCGGGACTTTATCCCGATTTTTCTGAAACTACCTTAGAAGCCTTAGTTTTAGCAATGGGGCGGCAATTGTTGCAAAGGCAGAAAAACTTAGTTGTTAATATCACCGGTAAAGATATTATGAATCTGACTCTGGATGAGGAGGCTTCTGTTGTCAATCTGAATATTGACGAGTTAGAAGGTTTTATTGATGACGGTGCGATCGCAGTAGTAGAACCATTTCTCGAGGGCTTTCAACCCGGAACGGGTAGCTATCCTTTTAATCAACAAAATCTATGTAGCGCTCTACTGCATTTGGTAATGTATCAACACGCCGCCGAATTTAGCCCCACACTCAACCCCGAACCCGCCAGAAAACATTGTGAGTTTACCATAGGACCTAACACTCGTGGAAGTGGAACTTATCCATTAATACTTACCATCACTTTAACAGACTATCCCGTAATCATTGACTACACTAATGGTATGACTTCAACCGCACAACCATACTTATTGACGCCTTAAATTATGGCAGAAAATCGCTGATCAGAAACCGACACATTTTCATTTGAAATTAATCAAAGTAATGCCAGTAATTATGTTAATGACCCATTAACACTTGGGGCTGTTTCTAGTGCCGTTAATTCAATATCTGCCAATATTGACCCTAGATGGCTATGGCGGGCTAATGCCTTCCTAGAAAGTCTCACCGCCTCAGTTTGGTGTCCAAGTTTTCCCCGGTCTCCTTATCCTGAATTTTACCCAGAGGATTCGGCGGCAGAAAGAGCAGCCAAATTAATGAAATTAGAGAGCAATCATCCTAAATTTGGGTGGCAATTGCTTAGAATAAAAAGCGCTACCGGTTCATGGGTCGAGGCAGCTTGTCCTGTTATTCAAAACCGAGGGAGGCGGTTTTATGTTCCTCTAATTAATCCTTACTTAACAGCAAACGAGGTCAAAATACTTGGCAGTGCTGACCAATTGGGTGTAAGTTTTAAGGATTATGGCAACGGCATATTAGGGGGCGGTTCAATAGCCAGTAATCGCATCTATGACACTCTTTACATCGAGGGAGAATATAGAGTAGAATTAGATTTGATATTGATGGCTAAACGTCCGGCTAATACAGTGATGAATACAGTCACTGTAAGCCCTAATCCCATGTTAATAGCCCCCGCTAATCTAAGCCGTGCTTATTTTGAAATCCAAAATCAGGGAGAAATTGAGCTCCTTTGGGGTTTTGGAACATTGGGAAGTGACGCGATAAGCAATCCATTCAAAATGCCACCCGGCCAGATTTATTATCCGGGTAATGTAGCGGGATTTATACCAACTGACGCGATATGGGCAAAAGTAAAAGAGGGAACGGCAACTGTTCTGATTATGGAGAGTTCTTATCAATGACCACAGCTTTATATAGCAGTGAAAATCCCGATGATTTAAGTTATTTACCAGAGGGAAAATATGAGGTAACTAAAATCAATTTGTGGGGTAGTGATTTGGAGTCAATAATTTACTCTAATAAGGCAATATTCCACCGCCACTTTTTGCTTCCCGGTTCTCCATCTGATGCTTTTCCTTTCATTCGAGAGTTAAAAGCCTTGGCTAATGTTCCCATACAATACAGGACAATTAATGAATTTACGAAAACGGATCGACAAACGGATAAAACGGACTTAAGACGCAGAGATAACTATCGTTTTCTTGTTGAGCAATGGTTAGAGAGAATTGAGTATCTATGCCAAACTTTTGACTTTTTAGAAGTGTTGCCAGTCACTGCCATGTTAATGTCTTGGAGAAGCCCGTATCTGCCTAATGCTTATTTTATGCTAAAAAAACGGGAAACGATTAATTCGGTTTCTTTGGAAGCGATCGAGGCGATGGAACCAGAATGGCTGACTGATAATCGGGTGTTGTCTGAGGAGGGATGGAGGCAATTATTTATTAATTGGGATGAGGAATCTTTGTAATGAGAGAGGTAGAAGAGCGTAGCCGAAGGGTGAAAGACATTGTTAGAAATCGCAACTACCGGCAAGCTATAGATGTAATAGAAAGAGAGGTCAAAAGATTAGAGGCGGATGATAAACCCAGGGCTAGAGTAAGGTTTCCCCGCGACGACTGGGATATTGATATAGACGTTGGGGGAATGGTTGATTTTGCCCGGTCAATGTTGCCCAAAGCAAGCATAGAAGCTGAGGATTTACAGGATGGTGGAACTAGGAGAGGGATAAAAACCGAAAAGATTGGCAGCACGGCTCGCGGATTTGTAGACCTTGATGAGGATGGAAACCCCAAAGGTTTTGGGGGAACAATTGACAGTATCAATGATGCAAATGTCTCGGTTTACCTTGGGGAATGCGAGCAATCGATGAGCGTAACTATTGGGGGGAAAACGGTTACTTTTGCTAGAAATGTTTGTGAAGATGATAAAGACGAGGAAACAGAGGGAGATGAAATTGAGACAAGCGAAGATGAAAATGATCCTAGACCTCCTAAGCTAGATATACCTCGACCTCCGGCTGGATATTCTCGCCAGTTAGGGGAACTCTATCTAGCTAAAAGGTTTCATTATATATGGGGGTGGTATCCAACTTTTACGGAAGCAGGATTAAATTTTATAGCGAAGGGTGAGGGTACAATAACAACAAAATCAGACTTAATAGGCTCTCTTGAATTTCTAAATGAACGTGTTGCGGTCGAGTCTATAACTTTTATGGGAATAGTGCCAGTTTGGGAGACTAGACAGCTTTTTGGGCGTTGGGATAGAAAGCGGTTTAGAGATGTTAAAGTTGGAGTATACTTTAATTATATTAAATCGGTAAGTCAACTAGAATATATCAAGAAATCTCCTACATGGTTTCCCCAGCGTGTATGGACATCATACCCGATGCTTTCACCTTATTATTTGAAATCAGCCCAGCAGATTAATGTTGCGGTGGCTCCGATAGTTTTTAACCAAATAGAACCAGAAACTGGTAACTATATAAGCCATCAACTTTATCAGAGATATATAGACTGGCTCCTTTACCTGGTACCTCTGCCTTATACAGAGAATTTATCTGAACCAGAGCCACCGCCAAGTTTACCAATATTACCAGATGATATGGACAAAAACTGCTGTGAAGAGTTGATTAAGATGACTCGGGAAATACATAAAGCCCTAGGAGTTAGGAAATTGTTAGAGAAGAACTTCCAAGTTCCGTCTAATATGATGATACCAGAAGGCAAAGGTAATCATGTAAATAAGGATTATCTTTAAATCATGTCTGACCTGTTTAAAACCATCGATAATTATGGTTTTGATGCTCCGGTTACTGTTAAAGTTCAGGATACGAATAAAGCCCAAAAAGGCGACCAGTCTATAGAGTTAAAGTTTAACTCGCTGGGGGCTATATTAAAGGCTAAAACTGAACTGTTGATTGAGTTGAAAGGTGATAGTGCTAACCGGTTAAATATTCAGATTCGCCTAGCTTATATAATGACGAGAATGTATCGGACTTTAGCTAAGTTATATTACAGAACGTCGGCGATTTTGGACGGGTTGGGAATTCCTATTATCTCGAAGGTGGTGACTTTACCGATTGAGTTTAATGTGTTTGGTAAAAAACACTGGGGAGCTGGTAAGGGATTCGGTAAGGATAGTAAAAAGGGTCATGAGCCTAAACTTGATTTAAACGATGAAGACACGACAGAAGCTATGTTACCAGATTTATTAGAGATTCATGATTATGAAATAGAGGTTGATGAGTTTAGGTTTAAAAGCACTGACCTTTATGAGATAATTTTGAATATGGCAGCTAAAATGAGGACATAATCGTGACCAAAAGAAATCCCCCCCGTGGTTCTAATCGCCCTCCGAGCGATTCCGGTAGTGGTAGGAAACCACCATCTAAAAAAGATGAAAAAGCCGGGTTAAGAACTGATACCAACAACAGAATAGAGGAAGCGATCGCTGTCTTGGATTTTCGGCTACATTTAGACTATTTAAATATGGCTTCAGCCGTTGGGGGCGGCGACTTTGAAGAGTTTAAACGTTCTTGGTTGATGAATTATTATAATGCGATGACGGAACCGAGGTTTAAAGACAAGCCCAAAAGTCCTCCTAGTAAAACAGAGCGCCCCCGCCTCTTAAAAACTAATGATGAGTTGATGATGAATCGCCAAATCAAATCCGACAATTTGTCATCAAGGGAAAATCTAGCTGAATTTCGCCGAAGTAGAGACTTGTTGCCATTCGATTCTGATAATATAGGTTAAAACTATGTCTAATATTGTAGGGATAGACCAGAGAGAACTAACTTCAACCGCTATAGCTGGCGGTGCAATGTCTTCACAGTGGTTTAATGCTTTTTCGACCCCTTTTTATCAGCAGATTCAAAGTTTAAAAGCCTTTGATTTTAAGAAGTGGGCGGGTAGTGTCAAGGGCGGAGCTTTAGTTATTGCAGAAAACATCAAAAAAGGGAACTGGGGTTTTTTCAAAGAATGGCTACAAGAGGCTCCTCTGGTTCCTAAAGTAGCGGGGCTTTTAGCGGGTGGTTTAATTGCTGGGACTGTGCTGGTTGTTGGCGGACAAGCATTAGGGTTTGTTGGTGCGGGTGTAGGGAGTTTAGTAGCAGCCCACCCGGCTTTGGTTGGCGGTTTTTTAGGGGTAACAATACCTACAGTGATGAGCAAATTGACCCAAGGGGTTTCTCAAGCCTATAACTTTGATTGGGCAGCATCTGACAAGAAAATGATGGACGATTTAAAACAAGCGGCTAATGCTTTATATGTTCCCTTGGGGGAAACAGTCGGGAAATCTTTGGCGGCTTTAGTGGTGGGAAAGGTGGGTAGTGCGGCGGCAACAAGTTTAAGGATTCGGGAAGGTGCGATCGCCGCTATGTGTATGATTAACCCGACTATTAAAGAGACTTTGGTGGATGCGTTATCCTCGCTGAGGTATGCGGTGCAAGAGGTTGTTAAAAAAGCACTGTTTGTTATGACTTACATTAACGCCAGAAAAGTAGCAGCCAAGTTGTTGAATAAGGAAGATACTTGGGGCAAGGAAGGGCAATCACCTTTTATTGTTTCGGAGAAAGTAGAAGAAACTTGGGCGAAAGTTAAAGAAGATGAATATTTTGATTGGGTGAATGAGCAACAATGGGAGGGTATAGAAACAATGACATCTACTTTTTTTGAAACCCTCGGTGAGTTGTTGTCAGAGCAGGGAACTTATGAGGAGTGGATACCGGTATAAATTCATCACCTGAGAGGAGGGATATCAATGGCAGAAGTTGGAAGACTTACTCAGCAAACTTACATCATGATGGCTCGTCAACGGCGTATCACGAAACTATCAGATAAGCGGCCGGAACGAGTCCGAATAGAATTGCAGCCAAACTGGAACGTTTATCAGTTACAACCTGATAGAAAAAACCCAGATTATAAGCTGCTGATGACTGGTTCTGAGTCAGCCTTGGCATTGCAGTTGTCACAACTCGGATGGATGGAGAAGATGATCGAGCATCTTCTCAATGCCAGCGATCTAAAATTCGAGGATTGGTTTGATGCTTGGGCATCGGGTTATCCAGAACTACGCTACAGAGTGAACCCAAAACTCCCCACATTAAGAACTAACTATCCTTCATCTAATGTGAGTAATTCCACTGGGGAAACAATAAGCAAATGGAGGAACGAGGTAGGCTCTCGCCCGGCTTACATTGAATGGAAACCTTCCGCCCGAAAAACAGCAAAAGATGTCGGGCTTCACCGCACAATAGAATATTTTCCCGATCGCTCTCAGAACAAATCAGTTGTCTTGACGGGGAACGACAAGGAATTAATTAGGCAAATCCTGCAAATCCACTACGAGGGTGGGGGTAGCAGTGAGGGAATGGATAGCACTGTTTCGACGGGTATCAGTTACCGGGGCGCTCCCAAGGTTGTGCTGTACTTTTTGGAACGGATCGAGGATGTGGAAAAAGGCTACCGACAATTAGAGGCAAGAGTGGGATTCCGTTTGGTGGGAAAAACAGAAAACCCGAACGGAACTGGCGACTTGTTAACTAAGGCTAACATCAGAAATTTGGCTCAGAGAATTGTCCAGAACTTTCTACAACCCCAACAATTTCGTCTTCACAAGGGTAGAGAATCGGTTAGCTATAGAGACAAGCACCAAGGGTTAGAGTCGTTTGTTTTTGCAACTAGCGCATCAGAGGGGATTAATCTTTATCAGCGAATCTGTCGGGTGATGGAAATAGAATTTGATAACTCAAAGGTCTTTACATCGAGCAACCAAAATCCAACCCAAGCGTTTCCTATTACGCCCCCAGAAGTGACGATATTGGGTAACAAAGTCAAACCACCCCGCCGCCGTCCGGTCGGGCACGTCTATTTTAGAGAGGCGAAATTGTTTTTAGAGATGCTCAACGAGCCTATCCTTCTCTGTGACTACAACGGGCACATATACAAGAATCCCGATTAGAAGACAACCCCAACGATTTTTTTAGATCAAACAAACTCCCTTGTATGTTCGGAAACCCTATAGGTTTCCGTAACTGTTCCACACCCTAAAAATACCTGTTATGAATGTAGTGGTAATCAGTTTTTAAACAACAAAGCAGGTATTCTATGCCCAGTCTAAATAGTTCAAAAATTTATAGCTGGGATGCACCCTCGCCAGGGGGTACGGGAACCATTAAAGTAGCTGCCCGGCTTTCTAATCGGTACGATGGCATTGCTACACATCTCGGAATGACCGCCCACACAGATCCAACAAATGTAAATGCACATATGCTTAAGCCAAATAAAGCGGTGCAGGAGGGTTTCTTAATGAAAATGAGAATTAACTACCGAAAAGACAATAAGTATTTTGGTGCTGATATTTATGTGCCTACAGACAAGGTTACTGAAGCCATCCAAGTGCTACCTAACAAGACCTGGGATGGTACGGGAGTTATAACGTCATGCCGCGATCGTGTACGAGTTGATTACCGTTAAATAATATAAAAGGATTCTGAAATGGCAGCTAGAACGAAAATTTGTCAAATAGGCACAGGAGCAACCGCTAGGGTCTTTCGAGCTAGTAATGTAATGTATACAGCAGATAATGCTGATGTTCTAGGGGTTAGAGAGGCAGAAGTCGCAAATTTAAAAGCCCCACTATATGACACTGCTGAACTAATGCGAACCGGGGAATTAGTAAGGATTAATATACGATGTAGCGCCACAGGAGGCAGAAAAATTAATTATAGAATTTTCTGCGCTGGTGACAAGATAGATGATACTTTATCGTATTACAGAGCGACAGGAAGAACGCTTAATGGTAGGACAGTAGTAGGTGCTGGTTTAGACCGCCGCCAAGTTATCAAGTAAAACATGAGTTTTACGGATGCTTATGGCACATGGGAGGTGATAGCGTCAAGTTATCAGCCAACTCAAGAGTGGATAATTCACAGCTCCCCAGTTACTCAATACTCATTATTGAGGTTTAGATTTTTAACTGATTGGGGGCGGTGGACAAATCCCTATGATGGCTATAGGTCAATGCTGCTTATTCGAGGGCATTATTATAATGATTCTGGAAATTCTGACTGGATAACAGAGCAAAGGACTGTATACGTTACAGAGGAACCGCAACTGATTAATTATCCACCAGTTCAAGAATTTACAGACAACCCCTCGGTGATTAGAAGGTTGGGAGTCCGCCGCCGTTTTTTCAAAAACGCAACATGGATCGAAAATCATCCTACAATGGATCTAAAGTTTGACGTAACAATTGATGCTTTTGTAAGTTAACATGGACATCTCTCTTAATCAATTAATCGACCATTTCCCAGATAACTCAACTTTAAAAACCTTGCTGGTATCATTGGGATCTGAAGCTGAAAACGTAGATGCAGCAGTGGAGCTTTACAGTTTTGTTGAGGCTTTTTACCAAGCCCAAAAAGAACATAACAAATTACCGGAAGCTGCAAAAATAGAAGTGGTCGGATCAGAAGTAATTCACAATTTGGAGTTACTGTCGGACAACCTAGCAAGAAGACGGTCCGAAAGAGCCTTAACATTCTATCTAAAATATGAATTGTCTGGCATTTCTGGAAATTTAGGAATCTAATCGCCCGAAAATTTAAAGCTGCCAGATAATTCGGATTCTATCTGCATTATCTGGTCAAAGCCTTTAAATCAACCTTAGTAAAGTGTGATTAAAAATCCACATCAACAGAGGAGTTAATTCCGTCGTGGATATTGAAATTGAGAAAATTACGGTAATTATAAGTTGGTTACTTTCACTCATTAGCACGGTGTGGTATGTATCAATTCAATACGCAACAATTAAATTACAAGTCCCAAAAAACACCGAAGATATTAACAAAATAGCATCTGGACTTAGGAGACAAATAGAAGATAACAACAGACTTATATGGTTAAACGTAAACCACATGGAAAAATACTTAACCAAAAATCAAGATTATTTTCCGTTAAATATCCAAAACCAAAAATATAAAGATTATGGCGACTGATGTTTTACCAGAATTATTACGGGTAGGAAGTGATGGGGTAGTGATATTTTTAGTGTGGTCTTTGATGAAGCAAAACCAAAAGTTAATAGCAGAGGTCAACTCAAGAGACAATGAATTGATGAAGTTGATTTACAAAATACTTAGCAATGAACAGCCAGGGACAAGAGGTAAACGCGATCGCACAATCAAGCCAAAGCCACAAGAATCCGTTAGGACTTGGGAGTAGAGTTGTCTGTGGCCCTAACGGATAACGGGTTGTCAAGTAGCCATTGCTCCTGGCCACAATCATCATACAGAAAAACTAAAGCGATCGCCAGCCAAGTCAGTTAACTCGTATAAACGCTTC
>NZ_PKGG01000530.1:0-538 GCF_046480465.1 Arthrospira sp. PCC 8006 | reverse complement strand
TAAAAGCCATAAGAATGTTGTTTTATGTTAAAAAACGCCGATGATGCGGCTGTTACTAGTCAAGGGTTACTTTAAGTGCAAGGCCGGAAAGTTCATGTAATAATACATTGAACGATTCTGGGATACCTGGCTCTGGTAAGGTTTCTCCCTTAACAATAGATTCGTAGGTCTTGGCGCGACCCATCACATCGTCGGATTTCACGGTCAATACCTCACGAAGGATGTTTGAAGCCCCGAATGCTTCAATTGCCCATACCTCCATTTCACCAAAACGCTGACCACCAAACTGGGCTTTACCTCCCAATGGCTGTTGCGTAATAAGTGAATATGGTCCGATAGAACGGGCGTGCATCTTATCGTCAACCATGTGACCGAGTTTGAGCATGTAAATTACACCCACGGTAGCTGCTTGGTCGAAGCGTTCGCCAGTACCACCATATTACAGGTAGGTATGACCGTAGCGAGGAATTCCGGCTTCGTCGGTAAGCGCATTGATTTCGTCGATGGTTGCACCGTCGAAAATCGGGGTGGCAAACTT
>NZ_PKGG01000386.1:0-2597 GCF_046480465.1 Arthrospira sp. PCC 8006 | reverse complement strand
CCATGAAGCCATGTAGCCATGTAGGTTGGKTGAAACGCAGTGAAACCCAACAKCAGTTAGATATAGTGGGGTTGGGTTTCGTGACCTCCACCCAACCTACTCCACTTGGGGGAAAGTGCGATCGCCCATCTAGCCATGTAGGTTGGGTGAAACGCAGTGAAACCCAACAGCAGTTAGATATAGTGCGATCGCCTAATTTTCTCGGACTTCCCAAAACCGCAGCCATGTGGGTTGGGTGAAACGTAGTGAAACCCAACATAACTGAGATATAGTGGGGTTGGGTTTCGTGACCTCCACCCAACCTACTCCACTTGGGGGAAAGTGCGATCGCCCATCTAGCCATGTAGGTTGGGTGAAACGCAGTGAAACCCAACAGCAGTTAGATATAGTAGGGTTGGGTTTCGTGACCTCCACCCAACCTACTCCACTTGGGGGAAAGTGCGATCGCCCATGTAGCCATGTAGGTTGGGTGAAACGCAGTGAAACCCAACAGCAGTTAGATATAGTAGGGTTGGGTTTCGTGACCTCCACCCAACCTACTCCACTTGGGGGAAAGTGCGATCGCCCATCTAGCCATGTAGGTTGGGTGAAACCCAACAGCAGTTAGATATAGTAGGGTTGGGTTTCGTGACCTCCACCCAACCTACTCCACTTGGGGGAAAGTGCGATCGCCTCATTTTCTCGGACTTCCCAAAACCGCAGCCATGTAGGTTGGGTGAAACGCAGTGAAACCCAACATCAGTTAGATATAGTGGGGTTGGGTTTCGTGACCTCCACCCAACCTACTCCACTTGGGGGAAAGTGCGATCGCCTCATTTTCTCGGACTTCCCAAAACCGCAGCCATGTAGGTTGGGTGAAACGCAGTGAAACCCAACATCAGTTAGATATAGTGGGGTTGGGTTTCGTGACCTCCACCCAACCTACTCCACTTGGGGGAAAGTGCGATCGCCTCATTTTCTGATATAGCACTACGCATATACGTTAGGACAATTGTTGAATGATGCATCCACGCATTCTCTAACCGTTTTTGTTTAAGTCCGGAGAATAAGCAGGCTAATACCAAATTTAACATCCGGCTTTTTCTACGATTTCTTGAATACAGCCTTTATCTCAATCATTAAGCACAGTAACAACACTTGGTAAACCAGTTATTCAAACACTGTAAATCCACAAGGCTTACCGCCACTTCTACCAATCTCACTAATAATTCCATTGTCTCCGTCCTGAACTTGCACACTAAACTTTTGAACTGTGACCACATCATCTCTATAGGGTTAAACTCAGGGGAATGCACCGGCAGATATTCTACCCTGACTCCCACTGACTCTATCATTTATTTGACTTCTACTCCATGATGATAATTTAAGTTATCCATTACCACTACATCTCCTTTTTTTAATTTTGGCAATAAATCTAACTTGATGAATTGGAGAAAATCCTCTTTTTTCATCGACCCTTCTAATGTTTGAGTCGCCACCACTCCGGAGAGCTTAATTGCACCAATTATTGTCATTTTTTGCCTCGATAGGATTTCCGCATTTCATACACTTTTTTCCCTTTCGTAGCTCTGGCTAACGGTCTCCTCATTCCTACCCATAAACCCATCAATCAACACAAGCTTTTCAGTATCCACATCTCTAATTATTTCCCAATAATCTACTCGCGCTTTCTGTACTTCTTCTGTTACTACTTTTTCGCTCCTGTATGTTTTTTTTTGAGGCTTATATCGTGCTGCTTTAAAAATCTATCTATCATGCTCGTACTGACATTTATGCCCAGCTTTTCTCTGACCTTCTCACTATATTGCCATAAGGTCAGGTCGGGGTGGGCTTCTACAATATCTATCACGGCTTCCTCATGCTTAGATAAAATGCTTTTCTTTTTAGTGCCGCACTTACGAGGAGATAAGTCTCCCGTTAATCGATACTGTTTGACCAGTCGCCTTACCGTGTCTGGACTCACCAAAAAGCGTTTCGCTACTTTTCGGATAGAAGTGTCCCCTTTTTCATAGGCTTCTACTATCTTTTTCCGAAAATCTAAAGAGTAACGGCTCATGGTAGTTGGTTGTGATCACTTATACAATAGCCATACATTATACTGTACTTTGTGTTTTGGGTAAAGGCTGTATTATTTGAGTTTTTGAAAAATTTGTTAGATCAGATAGTTTGTAAAAAACAGTTAGAAGATAAAAAGCAATCACCCCATCTCCCAATCAACAGAGATGATATTGATGATGATGGTTGGCGTAAGCCCTAACAGCTAACAGATAACCCCTAACTCAATAACTTAATAGCCCCCTATGGTTTCTGACTGTAGGGGGTGTCTATGTATTTTTTGAATACAAGCCCGTTACAACACGCCTGTAACGGGTTTATATGAATGCTCACCCTATCATGTCCAGATATTACCCAGAACTACTTTACCCCTAACAGATAGCTTTACCTACAACCTACGACTAAGATTTTGGGGGTGAACTGATTATGTTGGTATCGGTTTCCGCACGGGGTGATTGCCAACAAAGATTGGAGACTTGCTGAGAATTATGTGGGTATCGATTCCCATCTCGGTAATTGTCACCAGTTGAAAAGTTGTTTAG
>NZ_PKGG01000664.1:0-254 GCF_046480465.1 Arthrospira sp. PCC 8006 | reverse complement strand
ATTTTGACTCTAAGATAATTAATCAAATCAATTAACCATCTTGATTCGACTAAACCCCATTTTGAAGGAACAGTACTTATACAACGTCACCCCAATCTAAAATCTAAAATCTAAAATCTAAAATCTTCAGTCTCCCCCTCAAAACTCCTTCGAAAAGTTTCTCCTCAAGATCAGCCAGATCACCATAGGGGCGCCGACAAGGGAGGTGACGGCATTGATGGGTAGGGTCTGGGCCGAGCCGGGCAGTTGGCTGA
>NZ_PKGG01000515.1:0-623 GCF_046480465.1 Arthrospira sp. PCC 8006 | reverse complement strand
TGATCTCGGTCGTCAAACTTTTGATCGCGTGTTTGSGGATGTTATGGGCGCAGAWGCGGCGGCGGTACGAGTCCAGTTTGTTTCTGGAACTCATGCGATCGCCTGTGCCCTTTTTGGGTGTCTGCGTCCAGGGGATGAGATGCTGGCCGTAGTTGGTTCTCCCTACGATACCCTCGAAGAGGTTATCGGTTTACGCGGAAAAGGTCAAGGTTCCTTAATAGAGTTTGGCATACTTTACCGACAATTAGATCTTTGTGCTGATGGAAGTTTGGATTGGTCGGCTTTATCAACAGCGATCGCACCCCATACTCGTTTGGTTTTGATTCAGCGCTCTTGTGGCTATTCCTGGCGCAATTCCCTTTCCATTGCTGATATTGAGAGGGTTGTCCAGATGGTGAAGGCACAAAATCCCGATACTATCTGTTTTGTGGACAACTGCTATGGCGAGTTTGTGGAAGACCGGGAACCGACGGCGGTGGGGGCTGATTTGATAGCTGGTTCCCTGATTAAAAATCCGGGGGKGACTATTGCGGCGGCGGGKGGTTATGTGGCGGGGCGTTCAGATTTGGTAGAAGCGGCCGCCTGTCGCCTCACCGCGCCCGGTTTTGGTAGCAGTGGTGGGG
>NZ_PKGG01000204.1:0-9526 GCF_046480465.1 Arthrospira sp. PCC 8006 | reverse complement strand
TACTTTTTTCGCAATTATTAAGGAATCGTTAAGATTTCCGATTTTGCGTTTTGACCTTGAGTTCCCTGCCTTGTTTTGTATATTTCTATACCAAACTTTGGGACATATAAACAGTTGTGGGATGGTCAGGGTATGAGTTCCTTATATTTCACCAAGGGGTGAAAGTCCCACTAGGAAGTTATTTCAGGCATTTCAGCCTTATTTGATTCCTAAACGTCTCGCACCGTAGTATATATAATGCAACACAAAATGATTTCTCTTTTAAAGAGGTGGGTATTGTTAAGCTCAAGGGTAAAAAAAATAAAATAGAAGTCTTTGAAGTGTTATATTGAATGGTTTAGGGGAAAGCTGATGTCACTAAGTATTTTAATTGTAGATGATGAACCTCACATCAGACTATTGCTTCAACAAACTTTGGAAGAACTAGAAGATGAGGGTGTGGAGTTATTAATCGCTGATAACGGTGAGGCGGCGATCGCCATTATCAAACAACAAAAGCCGGATTTGATTTTTCTGGATGTGATGATGCCGAAAATGAATGGTTTTGATGTCTGTAACGCCGTCAAAAATGAACTGGGATTATCTGATGTTTTTGTGATTATGCTCACTGCTAAAGGTCAGGAATTTGATAAACAACAGGGTGAAAAGGTGGGAGCCAATTTGTATATGACTAAGCCCTTTGATCCCGATGAAGTCCTAGAAAAGTCCCTGGAAATCCTCGGGATGTCTTAACTGCTAATCAGGCGCATTTTAGCGCCTAACCCCCAACTCACAAAAATTCGATCCTGACTTCCTCTTAACTACCTAAGTTAAGAGTTTGTTTGATTTCATCAATGCAATTATCAGGGTTCACAATGGTTAAGCCTCGTAGTGTAGTCAGGTCTCTTGTTTGTTGTGTATCTGCTTGTAATAATACCATCATCGACGATTTTTTCGGTAATTCTAGAGAATTTCTATGAGCCTCATAGGTACTGATAGTCGGGCTATAACCTTTACCTGATTTGCATTCAACCCAGAGAACTTGCTGGTTCACCCAAAACAGAAAATCTAACTCAAATACATTTCCATTGGCAAATTCTAGCTTAGGATTGATTAAGCATTGATAGCTGAGGTTATACTCATTAAAGAAATTGGTGATTTTTAGGTAAATAAACCTCTCAAACCACATACCATTAAAGAAATTGATAATTGGTCCTTGGGGGTCAACTTTACCGGAAATGGTTTTACTACTTTTATTATAGTGATAGGTTGACAGAAAGCTGAGACGACTTAGCCTATTACATAATTGTGTCGATTGCAATATCTCGGCTTGACTACTATTAGATAAGTTGAGATGAAAAGGACTTTTGCTACAAATACTCTGGACGATCGCCTGATGTAATCTACTTAAATCTTGGTAGTTATTACCAATGATATCGGCTAGTTGATTGAGGACGTCATCAGAGGCACTGGGTTGATTACTACTGTTAACTTTAATCTCCAGTTGTTGTAGCCAGTTAGTGAGTTGGGTTGGGTTTTCAGGGTTATGGGTTTCTATGGGCTCAGGTGAAGGAATCTTAGGTTCTAATACCTGTAAGACCCTTTCTAATTGGGATGAAATTTGAGACAGACGGTTAATTTCGTTTTTGACCGATTCGTGTAACTGTTCCAAGTCTTGTTTGAGAGGGAGTAAGTCTGAAGCATTGCCGTTTATTTCCGGTGCGGTAAGAGTCCGAGGTGAGTTGACTTCTAAGGCGATTACATTCTCATTCTTCTTCTGCTCAACTTCGACTCGATAAACTAATTTCCAACGACCTTCATTGGTCTTATAGATTTTTATGGAGTTAATACACTGTAAGTTAAACTTGCTGGCTTCAACATACTTATAAACAGCATCCCCTACGGTTTTTCCTCCCAGGCGAGAAGATTCTAAAAATAACTTAATATCTCCTTGATCACAGTCAAACCTTACCCGAATACCTTTCGATTCTAGTTTGTTTTGAATTAATGTAGCGATCGCATTAATATCCCCTTGTTTGGCTAGGTCTAAAACCGAGAAAGCCGTACTCATTCTAAGAGTCCTCGTTAATTGAGCCATTAGCAACAACTGTCTACTGTTGCCAGTAAATTCATTTTAAGCCGCATACTATAAACTAGACAATGTGGAAATTACGGAAAATTCCCTGGTCAAATCTGCTTATACTCACCCAACCATCCGTAAAAATACTGGTTTGTATTGCTACAGTATTGATAATCAATTATTAGTCATTGGTGCTAAAACTTAAATATTATTAAAGGTTTGAATTACCTCAATCTCAGCTTTTTTAAGCTAAAATCATCAATAGGAGTCAGAAATTCTCCCAATTAGCAAAGATTAATGTCAACCCTAAAAAAAATTATGGCTTCCGAAAACCAAGTAAAACAATATCTAGCCTACTGGTTTCAGTTAGGCAAAAAGGTTGTCCTGAATAACGGCAGCCAAACTCAACTACCATTAAGGATTATTGCAGGCGATCGCTATAGCCAAGAATTCGAGGAGTGCTGGGAACAAATTTTAAGTCCAGAGTCTGGCGACTGCTACCTAGAGGGAACCAATGAGACCATAGCACAACTACTGACACCCGAATGGGAAATCATCGACTGTGCTAGGTGTGCAATGCCTATTCCGGTCCGCATTCACGGTATGCCAACACCCTGCTGTCCCTGTTTTGACCTCAAAGATTGGCCTAACTCCGAATCACCTGCTCCCAGGCTTCCGGTCAACAGCCGTTGTCACTTACTTAATCTATGTCATAGACTGAGGCAAGAGTCAATTCAACAGGCTTAGAACTTTAGCTGAAAATTTGTTAAGATAGTTTACAATCACAATCAGACCCTAACCAAGATTTACATGACAGCTAAACCAGTGTTGCCTACATTGTCCGAGGCTGACTCCAATTCACTAACACCGAAAGCACTCGAAACCGAGGCCATTGATGTGAACTTCTCGGAAACCATAGATACACAAGCAAACTCCGAGGAAGTCTTATTGCGTTATGACCCCGAAGCGATCGCCAATCATTATCGTTCGCGGATTTTTGAGGTTTGGGGTCGCCTGTTGTCAATTATCTGGAAACTCGGATTTTGGTATTGGGGAATTTGGAGCGATCGCCGATTTGCTAGGGGCGATCGTAATCAGCGCAAACGAGCCATTCAACTGCGAAACCTGCTGACCGAACTCGGTCCAGCTTTCATCAAAATCGGACAAGCCTTATCAACCCGTCCTGATTTAGTAGCGCCACTATATCTTGAAGAATTAACCAAACTCCAGGACCAATTACCCCCCTTCCCCAACGAAGTAGCCTATAAGTTTATTGAAGAAGAATTAGGCGATCGGCCAGAAAACATCTATGCTGAACTTAGCTCCGACCCCCTCGCCGCCGCCTCCCTAGGACAAGTCTATAAAGGCAAACTGAAAACAGGTGAAACCGTAGCCGTTAAAGTTCAGCGTCCTGACCTATGCGAAAGAATAGGACTAGATATTTATATTCTCAGAACGTTGGCAATTTGGGCGAATAATAACCTGAAATTTATTCGCAGCGACTTAGTAGCGATTATGGATGAGTTGGGGAGTCGCATCTATGAAGAAATGGACTACAACCAAGAAGGTCGTAATGCGGAACGCTTCCAAGAACTCTACGGACATTTAAAAGATATTTATGTACCCCGTATCTATTGGGAATATACCGGACGGCGGGTGTTAACAATGGAGTGGGTAACGGGAACCAAACTCACGAATTTAGAAGAAATTGCCGCCCAAGGAATTGATGCTCGTTATTTAATTGAAGTGGGGGTACAATGTTCCCTCCGTCAACTCCTAGAACATGGATTTTTTCATGCTGACCCTCACCCAGGTAACTTGCTGGCTAGTCCAGATGGAAAGTTAGTTTATCTCGATTTCGGGATGATGAGCGAGGTTAAACCATATCAGCGTTATGGTCTACTAGAAGCGGTGGTGCATTTAGTTAATCGGGATTTTGAAGGTCTAGCACATGATTATGTCAAGCTAGAGTTTTTGAGTCCTGACACAGACCTAACCCCGATTATCCCAGCTTTAGGGGAGGTGTTTAACAATGCTTTGGGTGCTAGTGTAGCCGAGTTGAATTTTAAAAGCATTACTGATGAACTTTCGGCTTTGATGTATGAGTACCCGTTTAAGGTGCCGGCTTATTATGCGTTAATTATCCGATCGCTGGTAACTTTAGAAGGAATTGCGATTAATGTTGACCCCAATTTTAAAGTTCTCAGCAAAGCCTATCCCTATGTAGCGAAACGCTTATTAAGTGACCCAGCGCCAGAGTTACGAACTTCTCTGCGCCTATTACTATTTAAAGATGGTTCCTTCCGGTGGAATCGTTTGGAAAATTTGCTCAAAAATGCTAAAAATAGCGATGATTACGATATTAATCAGGTTCTCGATCAGACTTTAGATTTTATTTTCTCGGAAAGAGGAGAGTTTATCCGAGAAAATCTGGCGCGGGAATTGGTTAATAATATTGATTTGGCTTCCCAAAGTGCGATCGCTAAAGCACAAAGGACTATTGCTCAATGGATGGGGGTAAAAACTCAGCCACCAGTCCAGTCAGTATCAGAAACTGATCGTAAAAATCTTGATCATGTTCAGCGGATTATTGCTATTCTTCAGGAAACTAAGGGTTTTGACCCTATGTTATTAGTACAGCGGGTTCCGAACTTGTTAGGAAAACCGGAAGTGCGAGATTTGAGTCAGCAGGTCGCCGGGGATTTAGCACAAAGAGCGATCGCTCGTCTCCTTCGAGAGATGTTAGCCTCGGATGAATCTAACCCTTCATCCCAAAACGGACATTCGTCTAAACCTGCTGAGGTTAAACCTTTCCCACAATTATCTCTCCCCGCCGCCTTTCGGTTTGATAATTGATAACTAATTAACCCGCTCTATTATCACAGGTAATTACCATGACTAACTAATCAAATTAATGTCGTGTTTAATATCTGCAATCCCATGAAAAATCGAGTCATCAGGATTGCAGTTATATACCTCTGAATATAAATCGCGGATTAACTGCTGTACAAGGGTTTTGGGTAACTTGTCCTGATGTTTTTCACCGATAATCATTAACATCATTTCGGTGGTTGTAGTGCCATCTAAGGCAGGTAAAATATAAATAATGTCCTGAAATATTCGAGCGCCTAACCTTTGATAAAAGGCAACGCGGCGCTGTTTTAACTGGCGATTTTCGCCAAAATCAGGATGTTCTACCTCTAAGATAAGTGATTTGTCATCCTGTTGAACGACATTGATAATATATTCTAAAAACTGAGAACCGATTTTAATATTTCTTAAATGGGGAACAGTCGCCAAATATCCTAATAAAACAAATTCCGAATTTGGCAAAGGATGAACAATAGACATGAGGGCGAATTGCTGCTGATAATATCCCCCCCAGAGTTGAATATTGCCCAACTTGAGAGACCGGGATACGATAGGAATAGGGATGATTTCCTGGGGAGAAAAACTCTGTTGATAAAGTGCGATCGCCTGAGCAAAATCAGGATTTTCGAGGGTAATTTGTTGAAACTCCACCTCAGACATATTAATCAATTAACTCCTAGTTGATATCCTACTTAATCGAAGAAACCCCTTGAAACAGTAAAATCAGACCGCCCACCAAAATAGCGATCGCCAAAAACCCGATAATCCCATCAAGTAGCGCCGTATCTTCCATAATCTACCTTCCTAGCCTAGGGTAAACAGGTCCCCATGTTACCACGATTACGGAAAAAGGCACTAAACCTATGCTACCCTTGTTGATAAAACCCCTATAATACCTTATTTGCAAACTTAACCAGCCTCAATGGTTCACATCAAGCGCGTGGAACTTACTAACTTTAAATCCTTCGGTGGCACTACATCAATTCCGCTGCTACCGGGGTTTACAGTGGTGTCTGGACCGAATGGTTCTGGGAAATCCAACATTCTTGATGCTCTATTATTCGCCCTAGGTCTGTCCTCGTCGAAAGGAATGCGGGCGGAAAGATTACCCGATTTGGTGAATAATTCCCAAAGCCGGAAAACGACGGTAGAAACTCGGGTTACGGTTACTTTTGACCTATCAGACCTAACATTTCCCGAACTAGAAGAGGAACCGACGCAACTGGGAGGGGAGGGAGAAACGGTAACAGAAGGGGAAGAAACGGGACTGGTAGCTAAGGAAGAATGGAGTGTAACCCGGAAATTGCGGGTGACAAAACAGGGAACCTACACCTCTACCTACTATATCAATGGGGAACCCTGTACGCAAACTGAACTACACGAACAACTAAACCGTCTGCGGATCTACCCAGAAGGTTATAACGTTGTGCTTCAGGGAGACGTGACGGGTATTATCACGATGAAACCGAGGGAAAGGCGGGAAATTATCGACGAACTGGCGGGGGTAGCACAGTTCGATCGCAAAATTGTTCTAGCTCGCGAAAAACTCGATACGGTCAAAGAACGGGAAGAACGTAGCCGCATAGTTGAACAGGAACTAATTAGCCAACGCGATCGCCTGGCTAAAGACCGCGCCAAAGCGGAAAAGTATCAAAAACTCAAGGCTGAATTACAGGAAAAAAGCCTTTGGTACGCTATCGGTCACTATCAAACCCTACAACAACAACTCTGGCGACTGCGGGAACAAATAGAAGCAGGCGATCGCAGCCATAGTGAATTGACGGAACAATTCCAACAACAGCAAAGCCAAATTAAACAAGCAACCACTACCCTAGAAACATTAAACGCTCTAGTAAAAGCTATGGGGGAAGAAGAACTGCTGCAACTCCAGTCAACCCTGGCTACCCAGGAAGCGGAACTGGGTTCTACTGGACAGAGGCGGCGGGAATTGGAAACGGCGGCGCAAAAGGTGAGTGAGCAGATCCGACAAACCCAAGGGGCTATTGAAGAACATAGCCAAACTCTGGCTAATTTGGAACAGCAAAAAAAGAGGGAAACGGAGTTAGCACGGGTTCGGGAAAGCGATCGCCATGTCGCCCAAACTAGCCTGAACGAAACCCGTAGCCAGGCTGATAAAATAGCTAATCAAGCGGAAACTTGGATGGTGCAACAGACGGAACTACACCGCCAAATAGAAGCGCTGCAAAATAGCCTCAACCCCCAAAAGACAGAACAAGCGAGACTGCGGGAAAGATCGGAACAACTACAGCGCCAAACCCAGGAAAGGGAACAGGCGCTAAAATCCTTACAGGAGCAATTAACTACGGAACAGGAAACTCTGGAAACGGCTACTAAGGCTCGCGATCGCGCGGCTGTTCAGGTAGAGTCTCTATCGCGCATAGTGACCGCCCTAGAAGAAGATCTGTCTGTACAACAAGACACACTCAACCGCTTATTAGAAGAACAGCGGGAACGTCAACGTAAATTAGACCGCCTGGAAGCTCAACAACAAGCCCGTGAAGAGGCGACGGGGAGCTATGCGACTATGGCGATTAAAAAAGCTGGTTTAACTGGGGTCTGTGGTTTGGTATGTCAGTTGGGACGGGTAGAACCAAAATATCAACTAGCTTTAGAAATTGCTGCGGGAGGTAGGTTAGGACATTTAGTGGTAGAAGATGATACGGTGGCGGCAGAGGCGATCGCTCTGTTGAAACGAGAAAAAGCGGGACGGGCTACGTTTCTCCCCCTCAACAAAATTAGACGATCATCAGAGAGAATGGAAACTTCCATCCCCGCGCTCCTTGATGGATTGGTAGACCTGGCAGTAAATTTAATTGAATGCGATCGCCGTTATGATCACATTTTCGATTATGTCTTTGGCAAAACCTTAGTATTTAAGTCCCTAAATCAAGCCCGCCGCTATCTGGGACAATATCGGATGGTGACATTAGATGGGGAATTGCTAGAATCTAGKGGGGCGATGACTGGCGGTAGTAGCACATCCCGTTCAACTCTGCACTTTGGTAGTGTAGATGATCAAGCTAATGCCTCAGCCCGTGATATCGCCACGACTAAAGAAAGATTAGCCGAAATAGAATTGCTACTGGGCCGCCTGGGTCAAGGTATTGCAGAGGGGGCGCAAACGGCTAAACAACGTTCTGCGGAATTAATCGAGGCTAAACAAAATCTGCGAGAGGCTACCCAAAAGGTGACTCAAGTAGAATCCCAAATTTTAGCTATTACCACGACTAGAGAACAAATGCGATCGCACTTAGCCACGCAAACCCAAGAATGTTCTACCGCGAGGGAACGTCTAGCAGCACTAGATAGCACGATTCCCGCCGCCGAACAACAACTACAAAGCGATCGTGAAACACTGGCCCAATTGGAAATCACCAACAGCCACAGTGAATGGCAACAGATACAAATTCGGCTACGACAACAAGAAGCGCACCTGCAAGCCCAAGAAACCGCCCTCCGAGAAGTTGAACAGCGGTTAATCGATATTGATACCCAATCGGCCACGCGGCGCGAAAAGTTGGCAGCAGACCACCGACGCGCGGCTGAGTTCAAGCAGCAGCAAGAGTCCTTTAAACAACAAATCACCGATACCCAAAACCGCATTACCACCATAAATAACCAAATTAGAGAAACCCGCGCCGCCATGGCTCAGGTTGAGCAACGCTTGGGGACGGCAAAACAAGAACGCGATCGCGCTGAAACACAACTGCGGGAAATGCACACCGCCCAGTCGCAGTTAGAATGGCAGATCCAGAAACTTGAGGAAACCCAACTAGGACGACGTGAACAACTCAACATTAAACAGCAACAACTCGAAACCCAAAAAGCTGAACTTCCCGACCCACTACCCACCATTCCCGAAAAACTGGATCTGGCTACCCTCCAACGGGAGATGAAATCCCTCACCAAGGGCATGGAAGATCTCGAACCTGTCAATATGTTAGCCCTAGAAGAGTACGAACGTACTACTACCCGCCTAGAGGAGTTAAGCCAAAAACTGGCTACCCTACACGGGGAGAGGACAGAACTACTATTACGCATTGAAAACTTTACCACCCTCCGCCGTCGGGCGTTTCAGGATGCCTTTGATGCCGTTAACCAAAACTTCCAAACTATTTTCGCTGAATTGTCCGAGGGAGATGGATATTTGCAAATTGATGACCCAGAAGAACCCTTTAATAGCGGCTTAAATTTAGTCGCCCACCCCAAGGGTAAGCCTGTACAGCGCTTAACTTCTATGTCGGGAGGGGAGAAGTCCCTAACGGCCCTAAGTTTTATTTTTGCCCTCCAGCGTTACCGACCCTCCCCGTTTTATGCTTTTGATGAGGTTGATATGTTCTTGGATGGGGCAAATGTTGAACGATTAGCTAAAATGATTAAACAACAAGCAGAACAAGCCCAGTTTATTGTGGTTAGTCTGCGTCGCCCAATGATGGAAGCCTCCCAGCGGACCATTGGGGTAACACAAGCTAGGGGAGCTTATACCCAGGTTCTGGGTATCAAATTGTAGTAAGTGTTTTTAGAGGTAAGGCGATCGCATTTCGGCGGCGAGCCTATTTAGTAGGTTGGGTGGAG
>NZ_PKGG01000349.1:0-3465 GCF_046480465.1 Arthrospira sp. PCC 8006 | reverse complement strand
CAACCCTACGTTATACTCAAGGGGTTCAGAACTTTCCCTCTTTTTTTTCGCTCAGTTTTGACCTTGAGTCTCTCTGCCTTATCTGGTTGTCGAAGCCAGATGTTGAGACACATAGATAGTTATGGGATGGTCAGGGGTGCGAATCCCTTATATTCCACCAAGGGGTGGAAGTCCCACTAGGAGGTTATTTCAGGCATTGCAGCCCTATTTCACTCCTAAACGTCTCGCACGCTATATCAGCATCAAGGACATAGTATTGTCCCTTATTTATGGCAATATAAATTCTGCTGATTGCGTCATGGGCAGACCGTCCAGGATGGAACCCGTAGCTTGTGCCTTCAAATCTCGATTCCCATTCAGGTTCGAGAGCCGACTTAACCAAGGCTTGCCTTGCTCTATCTTGGATTGTGGGTATTCCTATTCCAGCTTTTTTCATCCCTACCAGGTTTTGGAATCCAAACCCGTCGCAGTGGTTTTGCTTTGAGGTTTCCCTTAATGTTCTTGACCAGTTCAAACCTTTGTCTTGAAGAGATTACTCTTACTCCATCTACTCCGGCTGTCTTCTTGCCTTGATTATCTTGGGTCACTCGCCGCACTGCTAAGAGCCGGGCATAGTATGATTTCACCAATAGACGTTGCCACCTTCGTGCCTTAGCATTTTGTCCCGATTTAGCTGCTTGAAATATACTCTTTTGGAGCTTGAAAACTTTCCGTTGAACCTTAGTCCATGGGATTGCTTTCCATGCGTTGTTCGTAGTCTTGATTGGTTTTGGTTTCCCAAACCCTTTCTTTAAACTCGCTATCGCCATTTGTACACCTACTAGACTCTATTTCTTGACAATCAAACCGTGACCTGTTAGCATATCCCTGCCATTACAGTAGGGCGTTGGCTTTTGGTCACATCTCACACCCTCTAGGACTTGCGGTTACACTTTTCCCTACTGAGGTATCGACCATACTCTCAGAGTCCATGAGGGCTTAAAACGTTCCGTTTATATGGGCATTCCATCTTTTAGATTTGTCCTTTCCACCGGGGTACTTTTAAAGGTCTGTGTAGGTATTATGAAGAAATTCCTACTTTTCCCCTTACTCTTTTGAGTGCAGCGTGTCAACCTGTTTCGCTACTTTCTAGTTACGATGGTTCAAGCCGGACATTCGGTTTCCCTAATCATGGATGGTTGGCAGTGGTCTCGCTTCTGATGTTAGGTTACATCTCGGAGCCTTCCGTTCCCCGCTTCAATCCTGGGGTTGTGATTCCCAAAACTGGGGGTGGCTATCGCCGTTACCCTAATTTCCTAACTTTTACTTATMCATTTKTGGGMTTMCTATAAGGAATTTGTATGGGTTAGTTCGTTTTGACCTTGGGTTCCCTGCCTTGTTTGGTATATCTCTATACCGAACGTTGGGACATATAAACAGTTATGAGGATGGTCAGGAGTGCGTTCCTTATATTCAGCCAAGGGGTTGAAGTCCCCACCAGGCGGTTATTTCAGGTATTTCAACCCTATTTCATGCCTGAACGTTTCGCACCCCCATGAATAGTATAGCACAAGACAGAACATTTAGGACGTATAATGGCAAGGATATCTACAGAAGACCCAAAATGCCAGCCCCCTACAGTTACGACCTTAGACAAAAAGTTATTAATGCAATTGAACTAGACGGTATACCCAAAACCGAAGCCAGTCAAGTTTTCCATGTCAGCCGGAACACTATCAATCTCTGGCTGCAAAGAAAAGAACACACCGGCGACTTCCTCCCTAAACCGAATCGCCSACCTGGYMATARCCACCAAATTACCGACTGGCAYAAATTCAAGGCTTTTRCCCAAGAGCATGGCGATCAAACCTCCGCTCAAATGGCTCAACTTTGGGATGACGACATCTCTCCTCGCACCATATCCAGAACCTTGAAGAAAATTGGCTTCACCAGAAAANCAACTTACGGCTACCAAGAACGTGATGAGCAACAGCGAGAGGAGTTTATTGCTCAGATTGAACATATGGAGCCGGAAGGGTTGGTTTACCTCGATGAAGCTGGCATGAATAGTCAAGACTCGGATTATCCTTATGGTTACTGCGAGGAAGGACAACGCTTCGATGCCCTCAAATCCGGGAAGAGGCAGGGCAGGGTGAGCTATATGGCGGCATGGTGTTATCAACAACTCTTAGCCCCCGATCGCTTTGAGGGTTGTTGTAATCGGACAGTGTTTGAGTTGTGGTTGGAGTTCATCTTAATTCCAACATTGAAGCCAGGTCAGACTCTAGTATTGGACAATGCAACGTTTCATAAAGGGGGGCGGCAGGCTGAACTGGTGGAGGCAGCTCAATGCCGTTTACTCTATCTACCACCTTATTCGCCAGACCTCAACAAGATAGAGAAATGTTGGTCGTGGTTGAAAGCCCGCATTCGCCATTGCACGTGAGCAGTTTGATTCTCTCGATGATGCCATGGATTCTGTTCTCAAGGCTGCGTCCTAACCGTATTGACGAGTGCTATAATTCCAACACTGAAGCCAGGTCAGACTCTAGTGCTAGACAATGCAACGTTTCATAAAGGGGGACGGATTCCTGAGCTAGTGGAGGCGGCTCAATGCCGTTTGCTCTATCTACCACCTTATTCGCCAGACCTCAACAAGATAGAGAAATGTTGGTCGTGGTTGAAAGCCCGCATTCGCCATTGCACGTGAGCAGTTTGATTCTCTCGATGATGCCATGGATTCCGTTCTCCCAGCTGCGTCCTAACCACCTTGACTAATGCTATAGATACTGCGATAAGTAGGAGTTTAATGGCGAAAGCGAGTTTAAAGACTAACGCAGGCATATAGCTTTGGAAGTTGAAGTACGAAAGCAGGGGGTTGTAACCCTGTTCCTAATGACAAAGGGGTATCCACATCAGGAGCCGTATGAGGTGAAAGTCTCAAGTACGGTTTGGAAGTGGAGTTGGGGAAGGTGACTTCCCTTTCGACCATAACAGCCACCCCCAGTTTCAGGATTCACAACCCGTCAGATTGAAGCGGGGAACGGAAGGCGTGAAGTAGAACCTACTACCAGATGCGACCACTGCCAACCATCCATGATTAAGGAAACCGAACGTCTGGCTTGAACCATCGTAACTATTGGGCAGCGAAATAGGTTGAAACGCTGCCGCTTAAAAAGGCAAGGGGAAAAGTGGGAGTCTGTTGGTACTACCCAGAAGCAACGAAAGTTGTGCATAGACCTTTAAAGTACCCCGGTGGATAGGACGAATCTAAAGATGGAATGCCCGCATAGATGGAACGTTTAAACCCCTCATTGGATTAGGGGTCGAGAATGGAGTCACCTCCATCCCCTCCCATTCAGAACCGTACATGAGACTTTCACCTCATACGGCTCCTAGTCTGACTATTCCATTGTTATGGACACAGCGTTGGCATTATCGAGCGCCGTCTTATCATCGCGGGTGTGGCGATGTAGCAGTTGAAGA
>NZ_PKGG01000198.1:0-10205 GCF_046480465.1 Arthrospira sp. PCC 8006 | reverse complement strand
AACGCCCTGATTTCTCAGTTGGTTTATGACCTTGAGTCCCCTGCCTTGCTTAGATTTCTCCAAGCGTCGGGACATATAAACAGTTATGGGATGGTCAGGGGTGCGAATCCCTTATATTCCACCAAGGGGTGCAAGTCCCACTAGGAGGTTATTTCAGGCATTGCAGCCTTATTTGACTCCTAAACGTCTCGCACCCATCCCTTTAATAAATCAGCCAAAGCGCCATGATACTCTGGAATTTCAGCAATCAAGGCTAGAATTTCCGGTTCGTTGGTACACAAAACGGCTTGATGTAGTTGCTCTATCCAAGTCGTCGGCATCACTTGCAGGGAGTCCCTGTCAAGGGGGACAGCAGGCTGGTTTTGCAGATCGGAAGTTAATGATACATCCTCTACAGGACTTCCTTCGTATAGATAGCGCACTCCTAAGTATTGATCCATCTTATCAAAAATCACTGCTTTTCGAAAGGGTTTACTGACAAAATCATCACAACCCATAGCTAAAATTGGCGATCGCTCCTCTTCAAAAGCATCAGCTGTCAGAGCGATAATGATAGGGGCGCGATGTGGTGGTATGGTTTCTTTAATGTGTTTAGTAGCTTCCAAACCATCCATAACTGGCATTCTCATATCCATCCAGACCCAATCAGGTTGCCACTTAGCGCACATTGTAATCGCTTCTAAGCCATTTTCAGCCGCCTGCACCTCAAAACCCACCTTAGACAGTAAACAGACCAGTACCTGGCGATTTTCTTGGGCATCTTCTACCACCAAAATCCGATAAGATGGTTGTCCGTCAGCTAAAGCAATCACCCGTTTTTGGATAGATTGAGCCGGGATTTCTTGAGGGTCTGCTGCTTGTACGACAATGGGAAATTTGACTATTGTACCCTTTCCCACCTGGCTGATAATATCAATTTCGCCGCCCATAATTTGTACAAATTTCTGGCTAATTGGTCATCCTAAACCCGTCCATTCATTAGACTTACGACCCGTTTCAGTTTGCCCAAATGGTTTAAATAGCATATCAATTTCATCGGGAGCAATTCCTGGTCCGGTATCTTCCACCTCAAAACTGAGGATAGTTATATCGGGGGTTTCATAGTTCTGAGACTGAACTCGCAGGGTAACTCATCCTGATTCCGTAAACTTAATGGCATTTCCCAATAAATTAATCAAAACTTTTCGCAGTTTATTTTCCTCGGTAACAAAATTATTATGCACCTAAAACTCTAATTTTAAGTCATTATTTTTACTTCTTAAATCCAGTATTTTGTGTAAGTTTTTCAGAAGATAGTAAAGGTCAAAACTGATTTGATTAAACGTAATGCGACCCCCTTCAATTTTCGACATTTCTAGGACATCGTTAATCAGTTCTAATAGATGCTCTCACGAACGACCAATAATTTTGATATATTCCTGTTGGGCTAAATTTAACTGTTCATCCCTAGCCAGAATTTGGGTAAAGCCTAAGATAGCATTTAAAGGAGTGCGTAACTCATGACTCATTTTGGTGAGAAATTCACTTTTAGCTCGATTAGCTGCATCAGAGGTTTCTTTGGCTTTATGTAACTGTTTCATCAGTTCTACTTGTTGGAAAGCGACACCTAATTGATTGGCAATTTTAGCTAATATACTCACTTCTCGATGCCTCCACTCTCTGGGGAAATTGTGTTGATAGGCGGCAATCATTCCCCATTGAGTTTCCCATAAAAATACGGGAGTAATCATATAGGATCTAATCATAAATTCATCGATGAGGACTCGATGAGAATCGGAAAGGGGAGATTTGTAAATATCATCAACCGTCTGTTGATGGTAAATTTGATTGATATTTCCCTGACTCTCCTGTAAATGTAAATAAAACCAAGTATTAGGGTCAGTTAGATTGAGAAACTGGGGACAGTTTGGCGCGACGGACTCAAACAAAAACTTGCCTTTTCCTTGGGGTAAAAGTCGGTAAACTACAACGCGATCGCATCTGAGAATTTGGCGCACAGCTTGAGCAGTAGCCCTAAAAATCATATCCATATCCAGAGTTTGGCGTATGGTTTCAATTAACCTGGATAAAGCCCTTTCCTGTTGAGCGGCTTTGGTTTGTTCTGTGGATTCTTTCTGCGCCTGGGTGAGCAATTATGCTTGTGGCAAAGCCACCCCCAATTGTAGGGCTATTTTCTGTACAAATTCGACCTCATAACTTTTCCAATTGCGAGAATATGAGCATTGATGAATACATAGTAAACCCCAGAGATGGCTCCCTTTTTGCCGGGAAATTACCAAATTTGCTCTCACCTAAAACTTAGCCAAAAGTTGAATATAGCAAGGGTATAAATTTGCTTCATAAATATCAGCAATGGATTGAATGCGGGAGTTTTTGTATTCCTCCACAAATGAATTGGCGAAACAAGAATCATGAACTTGCCAATTTAAAGCTGATTCAAACTCAGGTAAAACATCTTCCGAGACAAAATTACCATCCCGGTAATTAGAGAGGGGATGAAAGCTAAATATAGCCACTCTGTCGGCGTTCAAAAGTTGGCGGACTTCGGCGGTAGCTGTAGCAAAAATTGTGTTAATATCTAAGGTGCGCCTGATTTTATCAATCACTTAGGCTAAGGCTCGTTCTCGTTGGGCTTCCCTGGCTAAGTGTTCGGCTTGGCGACGTATTTGAGTTTTGACTCGCACTAGGACTTCTTCTACCTGAAAAGGCTTAGTAATATAATCTACTCCACCTATAGTAAAAGCCTTGACTTGATCAGGAAGTTCATCTAAAGCGCTCATAAAAATCACCGGAATTTCTGCCGTAATTTCATCAGCTTTCAGTTGCAAACAAACCTCATAACCGTCCATATCAGGCATTTTGATATCTAGTAGCACCAAATCAGGAGGTGACGCTTTAGCCGTAATCAAGGCCATTTTTCCTTTGGTCACTCTCCTGACATTGTAGCCCTGCTCCGTCAACATTTGGGAAAGCAGTCGCAAGTTATCCGGTTTATCGTCAACCAGTAAAATATTGCCAAATTGGGATGTGTTTGGGGGCCGCATCATTAGCGTGTCGGTAAACCGGATAGCTAGAATAGGTAGCCAATAGTCAAGGGAATTGACAAAATACCTCAAAAGCGAGGGAAGTTGATATTTTCCCCCAATGGTTGCCTTGAGAGCAACCCTACCATTTACCTAGAAGGTAAGCAGGAGGGCTGTCTTGTTTATAGATATCCCGCCGGGTGAGGTGGGATGTCTCCCAGTTTCCTAGTTTACCATAATTGCTGTCCAGGGATAATTTTGGATAACCGCTCCTGTAGCGGGGTTGGTGCTGGTCGTTCACAGAGATGTCATATCAATGCTACAACTTCGCCAAATCTCTCATTTAATCTAAGAACTATCAAGCGATTAATGGGAGTGTTAACGATGCAAGATTCTCTAAAATCCTCTGTGCGTCCTATTCAGCCTGTGGCTTATTTATCGATGCTTTTGTTGGGTGCGGGGCTTACTTTTGGTGTTGTTTCCCTTACTCCTAATGCTGGTTCTTCCCGTGAGAGTACCGGTGAAACTAACAGTGGAGTGGCAGATATGAACCCTGGGATGGTTTCTCCGGGTCACGTTTTGGCACAAAATCCTAATGTAGTCAGTGCTGTGGTGGAGCGGGTGGGAGCAGCAGTGGTTCAAATTGATACAGCCAGAACTGTAGAAACTCAGGTTCCTGATGTATTTAATGACCCGTTTTTCCGACGGTTTTTTGGCCAACGACTCCCTAGTGGTCCGGGGCGGCGAGTTGTTCAGGGTTCCGGTTCGGGTTTTATTGTGGGTTCTGATGGTCGGATTTTGACTAATGCTCATGTGGTCGAGGGAGCCACCCGAGTGCGGGTGACTTTGCGCGATGGTCGCCAGTTTGATGGGGAAGTGTTGGGAACTGACCCGGTGACTGATGTGGCTGTGGTGAAAATTCCGGCGCAAAATCTCCCGACTGTGAGTTTGGGTAATTCTGACCTATTGCGACCGGGAGAAATGGCGATCGCTATTGGTAATCCCCTAGGCTTAGAAAACACTGTCACCATGGGTATTATTAGTGCTACCGGTCGCTCTAGTGGCTCTATTGGCGCACCGGATAAACGGGTGAGTTTTATTCAAACTGATGCGGCGATTAATCCGGGTAATTCGGGGGGACCTTTACTTAATCAAAATGGTGAGGTCATTGGTATGAACACGGCTATTATCCAAGGCGCACAGGGTTTAGGTTTTGCTATTCCGATTAATCGGGTTGGGAATATCGCTGATCAAATTGTGGCTAATGGTCACGTTGATCATCCATTTTTGGGTATTCAAATGGTGAGTTTAAACCCCGAAGTTAAGCAGAATATTAATAATGATCCCAACAGTGGTTTAAAGGTTGATACAGACCAAGGGGTGTTAGTTGTCCGTGTGGTTCCTAATTCTCCAGCCGCTCAGGCTGGACTCCGAGTGGGTGATGTGATTTCTCAAATTAATGGTCAAATCATTCGGGACGCAGCGGAGGTTCAACAGTTGGTTGAACAAACGGGAGTAGGTCATCAATTACGATTGGAATTACGCCGCAATGGTCAAAGTCAAGGTTTCGCGGTTCGCACCGGAACTTTGAGAGAACAAAGTTAGGTTAAGTCGATATTATCAATTCTGACCAGAGACCAGGTATATCTGTGAAGATAAGGGGTGTCTTGTCTCTAAGAAAGAGGGAAATTTCCCTCTTTTAATTATCTTGAGGGTGGACAGGCTCTTAAAAGCTGCTGGTAAGTCATCTCCATCGCCAGGATTTACCGGCTCACCCATCCAAAATACTGGTTAAAAATAGCCAATAATTACCCAACATAAACTCTGATAATTTGCATAAATTGACCTCGGATACCTCAAATTTTACCAGCATTTAAAATTTCTATGGCTGCCCGATCGCCTGCTCCTTTTACCCCCAATACCTGGCGCATTTGTCGATATTCAGTTAACATTTGTTCTCGTTTTGTGGAGTTAGGAAAAAGTTGGATAACCTGGTTAAAAATGGCTTCTGGTGTCACTTCATCTTGTAGCAATTCTGGCACAATTTCCTTCATTTGGACTAAATTGGGAGGAGCCATAAAGGGGATGGAAAAATGGAGAATGTGACGAGCGACCAAAGCGGTAATTTGACTCACTCGATAAACGACAACTTGGGGAACTTCCAGTAAAGCTAATTCAAGGTTAACGGTACCTGACTTGGCGATCGCCAAATCAGCGCCGGCTAGTACATCAGTTTTATTTTCTACTAAAGAAGCCCGGAGATTATATTGTAAAATACCCCGTTCAATATCTGCCCGATACTTTTCTAAAGATAATGGAATCCAAAAACGCACCAATGGAAACTGAGCCTGAAGAGTGGCGGCGGCTTGAAATATAATGGGCATTAAATAGCGAATTTCCTGCTGTCGGGAAGCGGGAAGTAAGGCGATCGCTATTTCCTCAGTAGCAATACCCAAATTTTCCCGGGCTTGGTGGCGGCTGGGGTAGGCTGTAATCCGGTCAATAAGCGGATGCCCTACCCAGGTCACTTTCGCGCCTTTAGCGGCAAAATAGCGGGCTTCCTGGGGAAAAATGGCAAGGATGCGATCGCTAAAATTGACGATTTGATTAGTATTGCGCGATCCCATAGACCAAACCCACTCCTGGGGGGCAATATAATAGATAATGGGAATCTCCGGGAATCTGCCTTTAATGAGATTACCGATACCGATATTAGGTCCCATGTAATCAATTAAAATAGCGACATCGACAGGGTTTTCTTGCAGATAACGCCTGACCCTAGCCTGCATTTGCAATGTAGGGATAAAATAGGGCAAAGACTCCCAAATTCCGACCGCACCAATAGCGGTAGTATCCCCCAACAATTGGGCTCCGGCGGCTGCGGTTTGCGGCCCTCCCAAAGCAGTAATTTCCAAGCTATAACCTTTAATTTCGGCTTGTCGGCGCAAGGCTGCTACCAATAGCGCCGCCTGCATATCTCCTGAAACCTCCCCGGTGCTAATAAAAATCCTCATGGCGCTTCTGGTGTGACCCGTTTTCCCGGAATAAGACCGCGCCTTTCCGGTGTGAGTGAGAGACGGACAAAATTAATCAAATGGTCAAGATAGGAATTTTGGGGGAGTTGTTCCAATTGAGCGATCGCTTCTGAGAGACGGTGTGGGGTGCGGTATAAAATCCGAAATGCCTTTTTAATTAGTCCCAACTCCTCATTAGTCAAACCCGCGCGTTTAAGACCGACAGAATTAAGCGATCGCACTCGGGACGGGTTGCCTTCCACTAACATAAATGGTGGTACGTCGCGGTCAATGCGACTCATACCTCCAACCATAGAAAACTGACCAATGCGGACGAACTGATGGACTCCCAAAACGCCGCTCAACCGTGCTTTAGACTCAATATGAACATGACCCGCCAAAGCTACCCCGTTGGCAATTACCACTCCATCCTCAATGGTACAGTTATGGCCCACATGAACATAAGCCATAAGTAGATTACCATTGCCAATTTTGGTAGCTTCTCCCGCGTAGGTAGCCCGGTTAATGGTCACATATTCCCGAATGCGGTTGTCGTCGCCAATGGTAACAAAACTCACCGCCCCCTCGTATTTTAAATCCTGGGTTTCCAACCCAATAGCAGCCCCCGGAAATATCTGGTTTCTGGCTCCTATTTCTGTCCATCCTTGAATGACGGCATGGGGGCCAATGGTAGTACCAGGGCCGATTTTTACGTTTTCTCCAATAACGGCGTATGCACCCACCCGCACGGTCGGGTGCAACTGAGCACCAGGCTCGATCACTGCTGTCGGGTGGATTAAAGTGGTCATGGAAATCAAATATGTTACTGATTGACCAAATTGGTTTGCTGCCGCAATTATACGGAACTGTGGCAATTCCTGAACCTGATCTGGTGTAATTCCATTGGTCCAGTTTAAAGTTTAGGCTTTAGTCTACCAGGGAAAACATTAGTTCTCCTTCACAGGTTCTTAGCCCATCAACTTCGGCGGCTGCTTGCATATAAGCAAAACGACGGCGTTTGACGGACAGTAGTTGTACTCGCATGATTAACTGGTCGCCGGGAACTACTGGGCGGCGAAAGCGGACTTTATCAATTCCCGCAAATAGGAATAGTTTACCTTCCATGTCTGGCAGTTGGGTCAGTACAATGCCGCCCACTTGAGCCATGGCTTCTACGATTAGCACCCCAGGCATAATTGGCCGACCGGGGAAGTGTCCCTGAAAGTGGGGTTCGTTGATGGTGACATTTTTAATTCCGGTTGCTCGTTCTCCGGGAATATACTCGATAATGCGATCGACTAGGGCGAAAGGATAGCGGTGGGGTAGCAGTTTTTGGATTTCTGCGATCGCTAAAGTGTTTTCCGGTGCTAATTGGGAGTTGCTGTTATCCTGAAGATCGGCGGTCGTGTTAACTGTGGACATTCTTTAAATATTAAACGTTGCTGTTGGTAGGGGTTTGGCTAATGCGACGCACTAACTCGACGTGCAAGTGATGACCAGCTTTATAGGCGAGATAGTGGGCGAGTGGGATAGTTCCCAGTAAACTGAGATCTCCTACTAAGTCTAAGATTTTATGACGCGCTGGCTCATTTGCAAATCTTAGGGGCGGATTTATCCAACCCGAATGGGAACAGACGATCGCATTATCTAGGCTTCCTCCCTTGATTAATCCAGCTTTTTGTAGGGCTTCTATCTGTGAGGCTAGGGTGAAAGTCCGGGCGGGGGCAATTTCTGTGATAAAGTTTTGCTCATCGGGACTCCAACTATGCCACTGGTTCCCGATAGGCGCCACTTCAAAATCAATGCCGTAGGTAAATCGTGTTTCGGTGGAGGGTATAGCCATCACGAAGGCATCTCCCTGACGCACAGAGATTTCTTGATTGAGGGGTGCTACTATTGGCTGTGGTTCAATTTCTTTCAGCCCGGCTGCTGCTATGGCTTCTGACCACGGTTTGGCGGAGCCGTCTAATAGGGGCAATTCTGGTCCGTTAACTTCTATGCGTGCGTGACTGACTCCCCCGGCGGTGAGGGCAGATAACAGGTGTTCTACGGTGCGAATACTGGCGCTATCACTATTTCCCAGTTCTGTTGATAGGGTGGTAGACCTTACTGATTCACAACTGGCTGTAATTATTGGGCATTCCGGTAGGTCAACTCGGACAAAGTGCCTTCCGCCTCTGGTGGCTGGCAGAATTTTTACGGTGGTGATTTCACCGCTATGGAGTCCGACTCCTGATTGGCTTATGGCTTGGGCTAGGGTGTATTGTTGAGCAAGACTCATGGGACTTTATGAATTTATGGCATTTCTGAGCGATCATGATACAGATACATTTAACCCGGAAAAATCTAGCAATTGCTGGAAGTTTCTGAGTATGGCACAATCTGGAATGAAATTATCGCGCCATTGGCGGAGGTATCTCTCAAAGCCTTCAATAAAATGTTGAAAGCGCCATTTACATCACGCCCAATAGCGTGACCGCAGTCGGGACAAACAAATTGTTTGTTGCCTCTTAGCTTTGTGTGAATGTGGCCACACTTGGAGCAGGTTTTACTGGTGTACTCTTCCGTCACATCTACTACAACACAGCCATAGTGCGAAACGTTTAGGAGACCAAATAGGGCTGCGATGCCTGAAATAACCTCCTAGTGGGACTTCCACCCCTTGGTGGAATTAATGGGATTCATACCTCTGACCATCCCATAACTATCTATGTGTTCTCAAAATCTGGTCTCGGAGTTGTGACCCGACAACCAGATCAGGCAAAGAGACTCAAGGTCAAGACCAAAGCGAAAGAAAGAGGGAATCGGTTCCCCTCGAGTATAACGTAAAGGTTGAGAGTAACGGCGGTAGCCACCCCCAATTTTAGGATTCATAACCAGTCAGATTGAAGCGGGGAACGGAAGGCGTAATGAGGAACCTACCTCTAACTCGACCACTGCCAACCATCCATGATTAGGGAAACCGAACGTCTGGCTTGAACCATCGTACCATGATTAGGGAAACCGAACGTCTGGCTTGAACCATCGTAAGTGTTAAGTAGCGAAATAGGTTGATACGCTGCGTCTAAAACAAAGGCAAGGGGAAAAGTAGGGTACTTATGACATCACCTACACAGACCTTTAAAAGTACCCCGGTGGAAAGGACGAATCTAAAGATGGAATGCCCGCATAGATGGAACGTTGAAACTCCTTATTGGCTCTCAAGTGGCAGGATGTACCTGTGGAGTAGTGAAAAGTGTAAGCGTATGCCTTTAAGGGGAAAGGATGTGACTGAAAGCTAATGCCTAACTGTAATGGTTAGGATATGCCCACTAGTCACGGTGTGGATATAGAGACCGCGACAACTAAGAGTGTTATGACGAAAACGAGTTAATGACTACGTGTGTATATAGCTCCGAAAGTTGAGGTCATAAAGCAGGGGGTTGTAGCCCTGTTCCCACTGACAAAGGGGTATCCACATCAGGAGCCGTATGAGATGAAAGTCTCAAGTACGGTTTTGAAGTGGAGTTGGGGAAGGTGACTTCCCTTTCGACCATAACGATCGAGCGATATGTAAGCCAAGGGAGGAGTGCTTTTGAGGATCAAGAATTAGTTCAAGTTTGGATTGTTCATCATTGACAAATTATTGGAGAAGCAGCCAATGATCTACCGCATGAGTTAACTGATATGTATCCACAAGTTCCTTGGGTACAAATTATGGCATTCAGAAATATTATTGTTCATGAGTATTTCCGCTTGTCTTTGAATTTGGTTTAGTCAATTGTTGTTCATGATTTACTGAGGCTAAAATTTCAGGTTATTCAAATATTGTCAGAAGTTGGTGTAGGGGGCGATCTCTGAGTGAATGAAAAGCACAAAATCTGTATTTTGATGCTAGGATGGCTCATGATTTAGAGGAGGTAGATATTGTTGCAGATTTGGGAATGTTTGCATTTAGTTTATTGGTGGAGGGTTAATCATGTTAAAAGCAGTAGAAGCCATTATTGAACCAGACGGAACGATTCGCACTTTGGAGCCTTTGCGAGTTGAGGTGGCGACAAGGGCGATCGTGACGGTGCTTGCCCCTCTACCTACCAATGGGGCAGGGAACGGAGCCAAAAKTCTGGCATTGTTACAATCACCTCGATTGGCAAACCGTCCTGTAGCTGACCCTTTGGAAGTGGCAAAA
>NZ_PKGG01000178.1:0-11051 GCF_046480465.1 Arthrospira sp. PCC 8006 | reverse complement strand
CTGGCTCGCCTAATGTTAACTTTTGTAAAAAAAAATTAAGTTTTGTTGCAAAAAATTTTTTTTTGGGGGAGGGGGGTTGCTTTTTTGCGGGACTTGCGCTACTATTTTAATATAATGGGATGGTTGCAAAAATTTTATTTTCGGCAATATTCAATTATTCAACCTAACACCAAAATATTATCATCAATCCTGAGCCCCTGTCAACCCCTTTAACAAAAATTGTCCGCTGATGAATTTACCAAATGCTCAATCTGTCTCAGAATTTGACCGCCAGATGATGCGTTATTGTCTAAATCTGGCAAAGGAAGGGCTAGGAAAAACCGCACCAAATCCCCTAGTAGGTTGTGTGATTGTCCGTGATCAAAAAATTATCGGAGAGGGATATCACCCCGGACCCGGACAACCCCATGCCGAAATTTTTGCCTTGCGGTCTGCGGGAGAATTAGCCAGGGGAGCCACAGTATATGTGAACCTAGAACCGTGTAACCATTACGGAAGAACTCCCCCCTGTAGCGAAGCGTTAATTAAAGCAGGAGTTGCTAAAGTAGTGGCGGGAATGGTGGATCCGAATCCTCTGGTAGGTGGACAGGGAATTGCTAAACTGCGCGAAGCGGGAATAGAAGTAATTGTCGGAGTAGAAGAATCAGCCTGTTTAAAATTGAACGAAGCATTTGTTCATCGGATTATTTATAAACAAACCTTTGGTATCTTCAAGTATGCCATGACCCTCGATGGAAAAATAGCCACAGATATAGGTCATAGTGCTTGGGTAACAGGTGCGATCGCTCGCCAGGAAGTTCACCGTCTGCGGGTCGCCTGTGATGCAGTCATTGTCGGGGGAAATACCGTCAGGCGAGATAATCCTCACTTAACCACCCATGGTCAAGGGGAACCCAACCCTCTGCGGGTAGTCATGAGTCGTAGTTTAGATTTACCATCATCAGCGCGACTTTGGGACACTTCCGAGGCTGCTACCATAGTTTTTACAGAAGTTGGTTCCCGTCCCGATTTTCAAGAACACTTGCGGAAAAGGGGGGTAGAGGTCGTGGAATTTGCACCATTGACACCCACTAAAGTTATGTCATATTTCTATGAGCGTCAATTTTTGTCCGTGCTATGGGAATGTGGCGGTCGTCTAGCCTCGGAAGCCATAACTCAAGGGTGCGTTCACAAGATTTTGGCGTTTATTGCTCCTAAAATTATTGGTGGACAGGCTGCACCCTCTCCCGTCGGTAATTTAGGCTTTAGTCAAATGACCCAAGCCTTATCCCTAGAAGGAGTAAGCCTGCGAGCGATCGGTTCAGATTACCTAATTGAGGGTTATTTGTCTAATGGTAGGTCTCGAACCTTACCAGAGGCTTTTCAATCCCCGACCACAGGGAGTAAAGCCTGATGAATGAGGTGATTATTTTAGGCTTGATGGTCAGCAGCCTCGGCGTGGAAGCAGTCCTAACCGGAAGCTGGCTATGTCAATTGCAGGATGAACAACAACAAGAATATGAAGAGGAGGAAGAAATCTTGACTCATTATGATTCCGACAACCCTAATACCACCACGATCGCATCCTCTCAACCTCAGATATCTTCCCCTAATCATCAAGACTGGGAATATAAAATTGTTCGCGCTCAAAGAGATTTATTTCGGAATCCTAAAACCTTTGAAAAACTTTGTCAGGAAGAGGCGATCGCTGGTTGGGTAATGGTCGAAAAACTAGACGATCGCCGGGTTCGCTTCCGTCGTCCTAGCAACTACCAGCCATCCCAGTCTCAGTCAGATCAAGCAGCCTTCATTGACCCCTATCGGTCTTCCTATGGGTCTAGCTTTAACTTGATTGGTTTACTAACAGGTGTCGCCTTTTTAATGGCAATTATTCTCCCCGCTTATTTGGGATATATATTGGTATCAACTACCTTAAATAGTCTGCCCCCAGAACTACCCATAACCCCCGAAATAACCGAAGGTAACGAAGATGAAAACATCGAAATACCCAGATAAATCCTATATATCCCATCAGAGTTTAGCACCCCATTAAGTTTATACTTTCGATTTGGGTATCCCTTATCCCTAATCTGAGAAAATGCCATAATCGGTCTATTCTCCTGTAGGATAGACCATTATTCTATAATATTCATCCGGTTATGACTGCAACTAAAAACCTAGAAACCCTTGGCTGTCTTGGTCAAGTTACCTTAGAAGGCGATATGGTACGCCTTAAAGGTTGGTCTGCTTCCTGGGGAGGTGGTCCTGTCCTGGATTTTCGGATTAATATTGGTGGCTTAGATGTTCCTCAGTTTCGGGTAGAGAAGGGGTTAATTAGTCAGGATGTCCAACAGTTATTTCCTAGTTTAGATCACGCTGACCAGGCTAGGTTTTTGATTTATATTCCCCTAACTTGGATTCAACAAACAGGTTTATTAAATAGTTTGGTCAGGCTAACTCCTGTGTTTGCATCGGGAGAAGGTGATGTTTTATTTGGGTTCTTGGAACCTTCGCTTCCGGTTCCCGAAAAAAGCGATCGGGTTGGGGTCGGTGGTAGTTTTAAGTTTGTGGCAGCCGACTTTTTAGGACATTTTGTTAATAAAGCCAATTTACAACCAGCAGAGGCGGTTCTTGATGCGGGTTGCGGGGTCGGTCGCATCGCTTATGGTTTGGCTTATTATCTCAACTCTCAAGCCTCTTATCACGGGTTTGATATTGTTCCCCATTGGATTGATTGGTGTCAGCAAGTGATTAGTGCTACCCGTCCTAATTTTCATTTTCAATGTGCCGATTTATACAGCGATCGCTATAATCCCACTGGTAAAACTCCCGCCGAAAATTTTGTTTTTCCCTACCCTAATAACCAATTTGATTTTGTGCTTTTAACTTCCGTTTTTACCCATTTATATGCAGACGCTAGTCGGAATTATTTACAACAGATAGCCCGCGTGTTAAAGCCTGGTGGTCGGTGTTTATGCACTTTTTTCCTATTAAACGAGGAAACCGAATCCTTGATTAAATCCGGTCGGAGTTCCCGCAATTTTGCCTATGCTGTCGGCGAAAGTTTTATCGATGATCCTGATAATCCCGAAGATGCGATCGCACATCCAGAAGCATTAGTAATGGATTGGATTAAGGATTCTGGTCTATCAGTACAACGCCAAGATTATGGGATGTGGTGTCGTCGCAGTCGTTCCGCTAGTTATCAGGATATGTTGGTGCTGTCTAAAAATTAAAGCATCCTACTTATTCTTCTAATCTCACCAAAAACTCATAGGTAAAACCTCGGAAATTAGAGTCGAGTTGGAAAGTATAGGTTCCCGATTCGGGAATTACTCCCGTCCATTCCGTTAGCTGCTCATTAGCATTAACATCATCCCCTAAAAGTTGACCATCAGGAGTAATCATATAGGGAAAAATCGAGTTTTCCGCCGTAACTGTCAGAGTTTGACCTGCTTCAGCTTCCAACGTATAGCTATGGCTACCACCGCCAATAATTTCCCCTTGGATAATAGCTGAATTACCACCAGGTAAAAATTCAATCCGTTGGCGGACATTCGGACAACTGCTATGGGTTCGGTTTTTAGCAACCCATCCCGGAACCGGATCACTAATTTCTAGCCAACCATCTCGCTCATTGACTACCGAAATAAATGTATTATTGGGGAGTTGACCAACAATGTTACCTTCCTGAACTTGAGGCGATCGCCTTACATTTAAAGGAGGGTCAGGATCTTGGACAATTGCCATAGTAATCTCGCAGCCAGTTGTCGGCGGTCTCACCACAATTGGTGGCGACTCTATCATCCCAGGTGCTTCACTTGGCGCACTGGGAACCGGGGACTCAGTAACTGTTGGTTGAGGTGAGGCGGCGGGGGTTTCCTGTGAAGATCGCCACTGAATAGCGATCGCTGCTACTATAACTGCTGTCACCAGTCCGGCTACACTGGCAACTATCAATTGCTTGGGTTGGAAGGACATGGGACAGACCTCGCTTGTACACAAAAATGATCTTCAAAAATTGCAGAGTTCCCAATTCCAAATATATCAAAACTTACCCCCTCTTCCCCAATCCTTCAGGACTCTAACCTAAAACTTAACATGATAATTATCTCTAAAGTTATAGTTAGCGTGTATTTTTAACATAATCATTATTTCCTGCCCCGATCGCAAATCCTGACTCTATATCAATGCCTAGATTAACTGGTACTCGGGTACAAGTTCCCAAACGCCATCAATTACTCACCCAAGTTAAACAAGAGGTGAGACAATATCGGCTACAGTCTCCCCATCGCCATGTTCTCACCAAGTTAGCCCAAGAAAAACCCCCCCTACGCATGAGGCGCGCTTGGGATGTGGAAGTGAAAATAGGCAGCCGCCCTAGTGTTAAATTAGCAGCTAATGCCGGAATTATTGAAGTTTTCGATCACATTGATGGCCGCTTGTTGATTTTGGGGGGAACTGGTTCCGGGAAAACTACCACCCTGGTGGGACTCGCTAAAGTCCTAGTAGATAGGGCCTTATCTGATGAACATGAACCTATGCCGATTTGGCTCAATTTATCATCTTGGCCTGTTGATCAACAATCCATCTCCGACTGGATTATAGAGCAAATGCACCTCAAATATGCGATCGCTCCCGAATCAGGACGCTACTGGATGGAACAACTCCAGATCCTCCCCTTATTGGATGGTTTCGATGAGGTCGAAGAACATCATAGGGAATCCTGTATTCAATATATTAATGATTTTTTAGACAGTCATCTCTCCCCCCTACATTTAGTAGTATCTAGCACCGTCAAATCCTATCATCCATGCCAGTCACGGTTGCAGCTAAATGGTGCAATATTATTACGTCCCTTGACTAATCGACAGATACACAAGTATTTAATGAATGCTAGAAGTCGGGAACTTTGGCATGACATCGAAGAAGAACCACAGTTATTAAAATTAGCCAAAAAGCCATTATTTTTAACAATGATGACCCTGGCCTATGAAAATATCTTAATCTCATCTTGGAAACATTTAAACACCATTGATGAGCAACAAGAGTATTTATTAAAAGCCTATCTGCGCCATCAAATTTCTACCTTACGCGATCGCCATCATAATAGTAATGCACCCAAAAACTACAGCTCCGAACAATTCCGCCACTGGTTGACAGAACTCGCCAAACGCCTCGAAAAAGAACAAACGCAAGATTTTATCCTCGATCGCATTCCCAAAACCTGGCTACATACCCCCGAACAAGAACGGGCCTATAATCTCGCCATGAAGATAGTCGAAAGTGGCATTTGGTGGTCAATTATAGCAGCGATGATCCTAGCAATCATTTGGCGATCGCTCCCACTGTTAATCGCCGCCATGATCCTCGGAATCATATTAGCCCTCACCTACCAAAGGTTGAGCTTAAAATTGGCGATCGAACGCCTGATATTGCGATTTGTCCTATGGGGAGAAGGAGATGCACCCTGGAACTATGCCCAATTTTTAAATGATGCCACCGGGTTACTGTTGCTCAGAAAAATTGGCTCACGCTACCAATTCATCCATCGCCTACTACAAAAACATCTTGGCAAAACCTAAACACTTCTCAAACAGGTGCGTCAGTAGTTGATTATGGCGTGATCATGACTATTTAGGCGGTCAGGCCAAGCCAACCAGACAGTCTATGGGCTAGTTTTAAACTTTGCTACTTGCCAAGATTGCCATCGAGTCGGACACTTAGACTTGGGAGAACTGATGCAGTCGAGAGGTAATTTAAGTGAAACAAGTATTAGCAGTAATTCTAGGTGGCGGTGCGGGCACCCGTTTGTACCCCCTAACCAAAATGCGAGCCAAACCCGCTGTTCCTTTAGCCGGTAAGTACCGTTTGATCGATATTCCGATCAGTAACTGTATAAACTCAGAAATTCTGAAAATCTATATCCTGACCCAATTTAACTCAGCATCCCTTAACCGTCATATTGCCCGAACCTACAACTTTTCTGGCTTTACAGATGGCTTTGCGGAAGTCCTCGCCGCACAACAAACCAGTGTCACTAACCCCCAATGGTTTCAGGGAACCGCTGATGCAGTGCGCCAATATCTATGGCTCATGGAAGAATGGGATGTTGAACATTTCCTGATTCTCTCCGGTGACCACCTGTACCGCATGGACTATCGGGATTTTGTCCAACGTCATATCGACACAGGGGCAGACATTACCCTATCAGTTTTACCCGTAGACGAAAAACGGGCTTCTTCTTTCGGCTTGATGAAGATTGACGAAAGCACTGGTCGGATTATCGATTTCAGCGAAAAACCCAAGGGAGAAGCCCTAAAACAAATGGCAGTGGATACTAGCACCTTGGGGTTATCCCCGGAAGAGGCAGCCGAATCCCCTTACATCGCTTCTATGGGCATCTACGTTTTTAAAAAGGATGTTTTATTTAAACTACTCAAGGATGCCCCAGATCAAACCGATTTTGGTAAGGAAGTGATTCCTGGTGCCGCTAAGGATCATAATGTTCAAGCCTATCTGTTTAACGATTACTGGGAAGATATCGGAACTATTGAAGCCTTTTTTGAAGCTAACTTGGCTTTGACTCAACAGCCACAACCTGCTTTTAGTTTCTACGACGAGAACGCTCCTATTTATACCCGTTCCCGCTACTTACCACCATCCAAGATGCTGGACTGTCAGATCACTGAATCTATTATTGCTGAGGGTTGCATTCTCAAGGAATGTCGCATTGATCATTCTGTGCTGGGGTTGCGCTCTCGTGTCGAGTCCGGTAGTCTCGTTGAAGACACCATGTTAATGGGGTCAGATTTCTATCAACCTTTTGCTGAACGTCAATATGGTTTAGAAAAAGGTAGCGTTCCTATCGGTATCGGTAACAACACTACTATCCGCCGGGCTATTGTCGATAAAAATGCTCGCATTGGTCGCCATGTCCAGATTATCAACAAGGACCATGTTCAGGAAGCAGAACGGGAAGAGGATGGCTTCTACATTCGCGGTGGAATAACCGTAATTTTGAAAAATGCCGTGATTCAAGATGGGACAATTATTTAGGTTTACCTTTTGGGTAGTTCTATGGTTGACTAAGGGAAAGGAGGCTATTTTAACCTTCCTATCATATAAACAATCTGCCCTAGTCCATGTCTAAAATTGTCTTGATTATAGGGCTTCCTGCTAGTGGGAAGTCCTTTATTGCTGAAAGGTTATCTCAAGGCTCGCGCTTTCAGCGCTGGGTCTCCACTGATAGAATTCGCCAGCGCTTATTTGGTGATGAGAGTGTTCAAGGACCTTGGTTGCCGATCTGGGCTCAGATTTGTGCGGAACTTGAACAGGCCGTTGCTGATATGGTTGATGTTATTTATGATGCTACTAATGCTCAACGCCTTCGCCGCCGAGATTTAATTGCTCAGGTCCGTGGCTTTGGTTTTCAGTCGGTGGGGGGATTATGGGTTAATACTCCCCTAGAGGTCTGTCTAGCACGCAATGAAAGGCGATCGCGCCAAGTTCCTCAAGGGGTGATTCTCCAAATGTATCGCCAACTTACAGACGCGCCTCCCAGCCTTAATGATGGTTTCGATCGCCTCATTGAGATTCAAAATATATAAATATGCTGCTTTTCCTAGCATCCTCTGCTAGGCTGGATCGAATTAGACTGGATTTTCAGACTCAAGTTATTGTGCGGACGCACCCAAAAGCACGAAATGAGAACAGTAGGAGAGTAGATAATGCCGACGACAGATTATAAAGATTACTATTCGGTTCTCAGCTTAACTAAAAATTCTAGCGCCGATGAGATTAAAAAAGCCTATCGCCGATTGGCTCGTAAATATCACCCAGATATGAATCCCGGTAATAAGGCTGCGGAGACCCGCTTTAAGGAGGTTAATGAGGCTTATGAGGTACTCTCTGACCCCGAAAAACGCCAAAAGTACGATCGCTTTGGTCAATATTGGCATCAAGCCGGAAACTCCGGTTGGTCTGGAACTACTAATAGCGCTAATAATCCTGATGTCGGTGGCTTTGATTTTAGCCAGTTTGCTAGTTTTGATGAGTTTATCAATAGTCTATTAGGACGCGCGCCGGGAAGTCCTGGGGGTGCCGGTCGTAGCTATTCCTATCGCACCAATCAGTCCAAATCACCCGGTTATGGTGGATTTGAGGATTTTACTTCTTCCTCTTCCTCTCATTCGGGTTCTAATCTTGAGACTAAGGTAACATTAACTCTTAGTGAAGCCTTCCACGGTACTCAGCGCCGCATAAGCGGTGGTGAGGTTTCGATTCCCCCTGGCGTGAAACCGGGAAGCAAGATTAGAATTCGGGGACAAGGACAGGTTGACCCCTACACCCAGCAACGGGGAGATTTATATTTGATTGTCGATATTCAACCCCACAGTTTTTTTAAGTTAGATGGCGATAATCTTACCTGCGAAATTCCCGTAACTCCTGATGAGTTGGTTTTGGGAGCTTCTATTCAGGTTCCTACTCCTGATGGTATGGTGAAAATGAATATTCCCCCTGGGCTTCGCTCTGGACAGTCTCTCCGACTTAAGGGGAAAGGTTGGCCGAAACCAAAGGGCGGCGGACGTGGTGATCAGTTTGTCAAGTTATTGGTAGTTCCACCTGATGAACTTACTGCGATCGAGCGTGAATATTATCAGAAAATTGCCGCTAATCGTACTTTTAATCCCCGTAGTAGTTTATCTTCCATCAGTCTTTAGATACTCAAAACTCTACAGCCTAAACTCGATTATAACTCGATTCTCTAAAGGCAAGGGACAACCGGGAAATTAATTAATAATTGTACTAACCATATCCCTCTGGGAGATGCTCACCCCCCCCATATCAAGCCTAGGCTATGGGGGAATTGTTGACTATAGATGCGATCGCTTTTTCCATCAACTTACTTAACAGGATGACAAGCAACACGCCGAATGTACCACAATTTAGGCAATTTGTCAATATATCATCTAACTTATATTATCGGTATATTATGGATAGTTTCGCCAGGTGAATGATGAGGGTGTCAGCCATTAATTAATAGTGCTGACATCACCTCATTTGTGCCCAATTTCACCTAATCTATACTAAACCCTCCAGGTAGCTAAGTAGGTATCATTTCCACCTAAAGCATTAGGGTTAATAGCTGCGGAAGTCGTGAAAACATCAGGTTGAGTAACCGTACCAAAAATCACAGCTTGACCATTGCGAACCGTAAAAGCATTAACAGTTCCCCTTGAGCCATTGTCACCAGGTTGGGTTAGTGGATTCCAGAATCTCCTGATTGTATAATCTGGAGAAAGTCCCAAAACCGCCATTTCTCCTAGGGTGTAGTTTCCTACTGGTTGACCGTTAATAGTTTTATCAGCGCGATTTTGGAGTTGGAATGCGGAAGCACCACCAATATAAACCTGTCCAAATTCATCAGCGGTAATAGAGTTAGGGTTAAAACTATTAGCACCAGTGGAAGTGCGGGTAACAATAAATTGACCGCGTTCGATATCTCCATTATTGGGGTCTATTTTAGCATGGAAAGTAAAGGACCCAGAACCCGCACCCGAAAAATTATTAAATTGATCAACATTCACCATAGTTGATAGGTTTTGGGTGATGTCTTGACCATCCCGCTGAAAGACGTTATTTCCGCCATCAGTTTTTCCGAGGAAATAGAGTCCGCCATCTTGTCCGAAGGTAATCCGTTCCCCACGGGTATCAGCACCTAAATTCTGTCCGGTGACTTCAGAGGCGCTATAATCCCAGGTATTCCAGAGTTGATTTAATCCGGTATCAAAGGCGCGTAAAAATGGGGTTTGTAAGTTGCTAGTTACTTGATTAAATCCGGTGACAAAAATGCGATCGCCATTGGGGTCAATAGCAATATCTGCGGGACGGATATCAGTTCCGGTCAGGGTAGTAGTAGCCAGTTGGGTTCCTGTCGCACTCCACAGAGTCACCGTATCGCTACTATTAGTTAGGGTAGCAATATTACCATTATTAGCAATCGAAACTCGGTCAAATATTCCCGTGTCTGACCACAAAATATTTGCAGCCGTACTATCATAAACCCGAATCCCAAAATCACCGACAGCAACTATTTCTCCACTATCGCGGTCTACATCAAGATGTCGAACATTTCCCCCTAAGTTGGTAATTGATAAAGGCTCTGTATTTCCATCCTCCAAGCGTTTAATCTGACCCACACCGTCAAAGTTTCCAGCAATGATAATAGCCGAATCTACAGGAGAAATAACCGCCGCACTAGCACTATCATTTCCAGGTGTTCCTAGATAAGTTGCGCTTTCCAGTTGCAGGTTATTGGTAGAGTCATTATCAACAATGAAGAGAGTAGCGCTTTCTTGGCTTCCCAAAGTCGCACTTCCTGTCAGGTTACTCAGACTCAGAATCACCGTTTCTGTCGGTTCAAAGATGTCATCATCAATAATAGGAATGGTCACGGTTTTTGGTGTTGTATCTCCATCCCCAAAAGTCACCGTAATGGGACTATTGATATAATCTTCCCCAGCGGTAGCTGTTCCATCAGTGGGGATGACATCAACACTAATTTCTCCAAGACTTTCACCACTTCTTATTACAGTAATTTCGGAGATGGGTGTACCATCTTCATTAACACTGAAAATGGCATCACTAAATTCGATTACTGACGGCTCCACATCGTCATCAATAATACTCAAGATTATTGAATCGCGATCGCCTAAAGTTAAACCACCGGTAGGATTACTCAGCACAATCCTAAATTGTTCCGTATCTTCTACTTCATTATCATCGATAATCTGGATGTCAATATTTTGGATGGTTTCACCTGCTGAAAAAATTAGGGTTCCGCTACTAGCTATGTAATCCTCTCCGGCGATCGCTGTATCATCTACCGTCGCATAATCTACGGTTACTGTACTACTTGTGTCTCCCGTTCTTTCGACTGTAATTATAATATTACCGTCACTTTCAACAACTTCTATTTCCTCCATAGTAAACCCTACAACTGTAAGCTCCGGCTCTGGTTCCGGTTCCGGTTCAGGTTCAGGTTCCGGCTCCGGTTCAGGAGTCGGTTC
>NZ_PKGG01000427.1:0-1786 GCF_046480465.1 Arthrospira sp. PCC 8006 | reverse complement strand
TCTCAGCGATGAGAATGTAGCCGAGGTGGTTCGGGCAGGGCGGAATCGTTGGAAAGTTGAGAATGAGAACAACAACACTCTCAAGACCAAGGGCTACCATCTCGAACACAATTTTGGACATGGCAAGCAACATATTTATTCCTTGCTCCGGACCATCAACATCCTCTCGCTGCTCTTCCACACCCTGCAGGAGTTGCTCGATAACAAGTACCAGTTGCTACGAGCGCACTTAYCGAAGCGCCAAACCTTCTTTAATGATTTGCGCGCGCTTACCCAGACTGTACTTCGACAGTTGGGACCACCTTCTGACCTTTATGCTTGAGGGTCTCGAGTTAGACATCCCACCCGATAGCAGTTGAATTTCCCAAATGAGAATTGCTGAACCCCCTCTCTATCTCCCTTCTAGCGCCCCATCCCAGAACGCGAGTTGCTGGCCTGGGGGCGAGCAGATTGACGGGCCAGCCCTCTGGGGAGAGAGAGGGATTTGCATGATCCATTGTTAACCCCTAGACAATTTTTGAGAAAGCGCTATAATGGCAACAAGGTCCTGCTGTGACGTTGGTGACTGCCAAAATGTTTTTTTGATCTATAACTCTAAAAACAAGGGAACCCCTTAGAATCGAGTGGCAGTATACCGGGCATTGTACCCGGAAACTTGAAGCTCGGCAGTGGTGCCCACCTGGCTCGTCCAGGTCAAAAACTGAGGTAAGACGGCGTTGCGGTTGGGCTGTTCAATAATTAAAAATGCCCGAATTCGAGAGTGGATAACTCTACGAGTTCGGGCTGCCTTTGTTTAAGTGTAAACTTTGTGCTGTTAACTAGCCTGACGAGAAGCTATCTTTTCAAAATAAGCCTGAGTTTGCTGAAGCATCTCCTCCCGACTATCATTTTCCTTGGTCTTAGTTAAAGTTGGGATTAGGTTACGAGCCTGTAGTGTCATGTGTAGCTGGAGGTCAGCCACATACTCGCTAACATCTTGACGAAGGGAACAAGTTGGGTATCTATCCATATCTAAATTCAAAGTGTTTTTCGTCTCTCAATCTAAGGTGTTCGTAATCACTCATAGAGAGTATCATGCTTATGTACAAACTTGACTAACTTTGTAATGATATTTAATCTTTAGGGTGGTCTTGTGTGAAAAACCTTTACATTAACCGCCCCTGTGTCCCTGTGCCCATCTACCCTAATGCCGGATGATCACTACCAGAGGATCTGAAGTTACACACCGCTAAGTCTGGGGACCTCCCCTCGAAGATGGAAACCAAAAGCCCTGGTATTGTTGATATTCAAAAAATTATGGGTAAACTTAAATCAATTCAAGAGACCCTCAAGGCAAAAGCAGCATAGAATGGCTAGGTTGCTTAGTTTAATCCGGGATTATGTGGATTATGGATCATTTCATGGGCCAATGTATATTGGGGCTGGCTTGATCAAGTCAGCAAAAAGGACTTCTAAAGGTAAGGTATCGTTAACATGGTAAACATTATTATTGGGACTTCAGAATCGGATTTGCTGTTGGGAACCTCGGAAGATGATGAAATTCAAGGTTTGGAAGGGGACGATACCCTTTTGGGGTTCCAAGGCAATGATACCCTGTTCGCAGGTGAGGGTAATAACTTGCTATTTGGTGGACAGGGAGATGATTATCTGTTTGGTGGACCAGGTAACGACACCCTATTCGGTGAGTTAGGGAATGATGTTATCTATGGGGGGGAAGRAAACAATTTCATCCTGGGTAATTCGGGGGATGACGCTATAGTTGGGGGGTCAGGAAACGATACTATTT
>NZ_PKGG01000576.1:0-412 GCF_046480465.1 Arthrospira sp. PCC 8006 | reverse complement strand
GTGCATGGGTCAAAGAGCCTTTGTTCAGTATCAGGACAGATCAGGATCGGGCCGCGTTCGCGCCGGGCTGCAGCCAGCCCATGCGGGCGCGCAGGCGCGCGCCGGTATGCTCGATGGGTTGGTCGAGGTCGGCGTTCAGCAGCGCGCCATAGCGCGGCTTGCCGGCCTGGTTCTCCAGCACCCAGTCGCGGGCGAACCCGCCTGTGCGGATATCGCTCAGCACCTCGCGCATACGCGCACGGGTTTCCTCGTTGATGACGCGCGGACCGGAGACGAGATCGCCATATTTGGYCGTCTCGGAGATGAACTCGTGCATCTTCGCGATCCCGCCCTCATAGAGCAGATCGACGATCAGCTTCAGCTCGTGCAGGCATTCGAAATAGGCGATTTCCGGCTGATAGCCGGCTTCCAC
>NZ_PKGG01000348.1:0-3473 GCF_046480465.1 Arthrospira sp. PCC 8006 | reverse complement strand
TTACCACATCCAGTCGGCCCCATTAGTAGAATATTCGACTTCTGTAATTCTACCTGCTCGTCGCTATAGCCTTGGGTTTCGTCAAAGCCTTGATTGCTAATGTTTTCGGCATCTACACTAAGACGCTTGTAGTGATTGTAGACTGCCACTGATAAGACTTTTTTGGTATTGTTTTGGCCAATGACGTGCTGATCCAGGTACTGTTTGATTTCCACTGGCTTAGGAAGTTCTGTTAGGGGTGTTAGTCTCGTTGGGGAAGGAGATGGTCTAGTTTCTACACCTAGACCCGGTTGTGGTTTATTTCCAGCCCTTTCTGAAAACTCTTCTTCCAGGATTTCATTACAAAGTTCCACACACTCATCGCAGATATAGACCCCGGGGCCTGCGATTAACTTGCGAACTTGTTCCTGAGATTTGCCACAAAAAGAACACCGTAAATGGGAATCATACCTGGACATATTTAACCTTATTGTCGATAGTTTCTAGCTTTTCTGGGGGAAAAAAAATCTTTAAGTAAATCTAAAGATTCAGTCATTTCGCCCCTGTTGGGTTTTCTAGCCGTGTTTTGCTCTACCTTAAACTTAACATTTAATCATGCTAATGTGGTAGCTAATACTGTTAAAAGATGTTGCTAACTATTTGACCAGCCAACAACCAAGATCAACAGGGATGGGTTGACAGGTGGGGGTAAATTATGATATATTTTACCTACGCGATCATCTTTCATGATAACAGAGGTAAATTGAAAAAGCAACCCAAGTCCTGCTCCCAGGGTCAACTCACGCGCTGATTGATAATTAACGATCGCGTAAAACCTTTAATAGAGTCGTCATGGTGTGAGGTAGGGGGGCGATCGCTTCTATTAATTCCCCGGAAGTGGGATGCTGTAGCGTCAGTTTCCAGGCGTGAAGGGCTTGTCCGGGGAGGTTGACTCCTACGGAGCGACCTTTTCCATAGACGCGATCGCCCACGATAGGATGACCAATGCTGGCGCTGTGAACGCGAATTTGGTGGGTGCGACCTGTCTCTAGTTCAAATTCTATCAAAGTATAGTTTCCCAGGCGTTCCTGGACCTGCCAGCGGGTGATAGCGCTACGTCCGCCTTGGTGTTCGGGTACAATTGCCATTTTTTTGCGATCGCTGTGGTGGCGACCTATAGGCTGGTCAATGACACCGGAGGTAGTTTTAGGGACACCATAAATGATGCCCAAATACTGGCGGCGGGCGGTTTTAGCCTGAATTTGAGCCTGTAGGTGTTGGTGGGCGTGGTCAGTTTTGGCGATCGCGATCACTCCCGTGGTATCTTTATCTAGGCGATGAACTATGCCGGGACGCTGTACGCCGCCAATACCAGCTAAGGTTTCACAATGGGCTAATAGGGCGTTGACTAGGGTATCGTTTGCGTGTCCTGGGGCTGGATGAACTACCAAGCCAGCCGGTTTATTTATGATGAGTAGTTCTTCGTCTTCATAGAGTATATCTAGGGGGATATTAGTAGCCTTTAATTCCAAGGGAATGGCTGGGKGGATTTCCACTTGAATGCGAGCGCCAATTTGAACTGTAGCCTTTTTGGAGGTACAGGGKGAATTATTTACCCAAACATGACCCGACGAAATTAAGGCTTGTAAACGGGATCTAGACAACTGCTGCACCCTTTCTGATAACCACCTATCCAGGCGTTGATTTTCCCCATCTTGCTCTTCACAAATTAATTCAATAACCATAGATTTTTAAATTTTACTGTCTGTTTCCACAATAATATCCCATCTTTCTAAGGTTGTGCCTAAAATTCGGTCTAATTCAGTTAAAGAGTTGAGGTAATCAATTTGGGCATTTAATTCCGCATTTTGGGCGTTAACTAAATCATCTTGAAACCGGACCAAATCGACTACCGAAGTATTCCCGACACCTAGCCTAATCTTTTCTTCTTCGTTATTTAGTTCCTGTCTCCTCAATTCTGTCAACTCTTTAGCCAACTCTAATTTTTGATAATTATCCCGAACATCCCGCACAGCATTAGCTACATTAATATCAATTTGTTGTCTTTCTTCTTCCAAATCGTTTTGGGCTTGAATTAGACTAATGCGACGGCGTTCAAACTCTTGTTCAATAGTGCGATCGCCCAATTCTTTACTAAACACAATTCCCGCCCTTAATTCCGTTCTATCTTCCACAAGATTGGCGGAGGGGTTGTGTCGAATTACTGTATCAAAATCAATCTGCCATCGCCGATTATTTTCAGCTACTATTAAAGCAGTTTCTGCCTTTTCTATTTCTAGTTTTGCTTGTAAATAATCCGGTCTATTTACTAAAGCAATTTCGCGAAATTCTGGAAATTCTGGCATGGCTAGTTCATCCAAATCGATTTGGACAGCCACCGGAATAATATCCTGCTCCAAATCCAGAATATTCAATAATGCTAATTGTTGTCTTTTCAGGTTATTTTGAACATCTAAAAGGCTAATTTCATTATTTTTAACTCCGCGTTGGGCGGGGATTAAGTCAATAGCCGGAAGACGACCTACATTGATTAAAAACTGAGTGTTTTCTACTTGTTGTTGAGAGGAAGCCAAGGACTGCGCTTGAATTTTGACCCTTTCCTGGGCTTGGATTAAATTTCTATAGGCTAAAATTACCTCGGTGATTTGGTCAATCAAAGTATTTTTGAGGTTTAAAATATTAATCGCTTCATCAAGGCGAGCAATTTTAATCGAGGCGCGATTTACTTCCATCCCACCATCTCTTAAAAGGGGTTGTCGGAAGGATAATTCTAAATTCTGTCTTAATCTATTTTCCGCATTAAAGCTGCTTCCTTGTCTTTCGCCGCGACCTGTCCAGCCCATATTTAACTCTCCCCCTGTGGGAATTTTGATAACCATTTGGGCTCCTAAAACTAAGCCTGATGTCATAGAAATACTTTGTCCCCCCTGTTGAATATCTTGCCATTCAATTGATAAATTGGGGGTAAACTCTGGGGAAAATTTATCTTCGGCTACTTGTAAATCTCGACGCTGTATAATTCGTTGTAGGTACTGATTTTTAATGTTTCTATTATTAGCCAGGGTCAGAAATACCACATCTTGTATAGTTAATTGGACACCATTCTCTTGATTTTCTGGGATAAACTGGGGAATTTCTGGGGAGGGTGTACTTTCATTTTGAGGGGAATTAATGACGGGTTGAGATTGACTAAATTGGGGGGAAATTTCTATGCCATTTAACCAATTATCTAGGGTATTATTGACACTATATTCTGCTGATTGGGGGAGAGTTGCGGCAATGGTTGGTCGGGGTTGGGGGTTAGCGATCGCCTTTTGATTGCTATCTCTTTCTGAGGAATATTCTGGGGAGATAATCTCTGAATTAAGCCCATTTGGCGAGGGTTCAGCTTCTACTTTTAACGGAGATAACCGGGCTATATTTCCCAGAATTCGGGGAAGTTTAAACCGAGTTTTTTCTGTGGTATTATTTTC
>NZ_PKGG01000223.1:0-8208 GCF_046480465.1 Arthrospira sp. PCC 8006 | reverse complement strand
TCGCGATGGTCGGATGGATAAGTTTTATGGGGAATCTAGCCGGGAGGATCGCATTGCTATTGTGCGGGGAATTTTTGCTGATGATTCACTCTCGGATAGTCAGATTATCAAATTGGTTGATGAGTTTACCGGACAGGCGATTGATTTCTTTAGTGCTATGCGATCGCGTATTTATGACGAACAAATCCGCGAGTTTATCTATCATCAAGGCTTAGATAAAATCTCGCGCCGCCTAGTTGATAGTGTGGAAAAAACCCCCCGAACTTCCTCAGCCTGATTTTAGTCTTCAACACCTGATCGAGTCTGGGCGTGCTATGGTAAAAGAACAGCAGCAAATCCAGAAACTACGCTTGGTGGAAGAATATAACCAATTCCGCACGGTTAATTCTCAGCCAATTAACCGCCATCCTCAACCGATTAATCAACCACACCTTCCCTATAACCCGGTCATCCCTCCCCATGCTTTTGATGATTTAGGACTATCTAATTGGCAGGGAGATAGTAGCAGTTCAACTACTTTTATTGAGGGTAAAACTGTCAGCAGTAAACTGAGTTTAGATGTTTTGGAACAGGTGCAAAAAATCCGGTCAGGGGGTTATCAAATTGGTTTGGAATATGCTGATCAGCGTCACTTTAAGACCGGTTCCTGGAAAAGTTGTGCTATCATTGATGGCGGGTGCGAAACGTTCAGGCATGAAATAGGGTTGCAATACCCGAAATAACCGCCTGGTGGGGACTTTAGCCCCTCGGCTGAATATAAGGAACACATTCCTGACCATCCTCATAACTGTTTATATGTCCCAACGTTTGGTATAGAAATATACAAAACAAGGCAGGGAACTCAAGGTCAAAACGCAAAACCGGAAATCTTAACGATTCCTTAACAATTGCGGAGAGAGTAACGGCGATAGCCACCCCCAGTTTTGGAAATCATAACTCCAGGATTGAAGCGGGGAACGGAAGGCGTGAGGGAAACCTATTCCCAAAAATCCGACCACTGCCAACCATCCATGATTAGGGAAACCGAATGTCTGGCTTGAACCATCGTAAAGCACGAGCAGCGAAATAGGTTGACACGCTGCGCCCAAAAGGGCAAGGGGAAAAGTGGGGGATTCTGCATTCTACCCACACAGACCTTTAGAAGTACCCCGGTCGATAGGACAAATCTAACGATGGAATGCCCATATAATCGGAACGTTGGTGCGAGACGTTCAGGCATAAAATAAGGTTGAAATACCTGAAATAACCGCCTGGTGGGGACTTAAACCCCTTGGTTGAATATAAGGAGCGCACTCGTGACCATCCTCATAACTGTTTATATGTCCCAACGATTAGTATCCCACGATACAAATCAAGGCAGGGAACCCAAGGTCAAAACAAACTAACTCATACAAATTACTTATATAAATTCTACAAATAGATAAGTAGAAGTTAGAGAGTCAGGGTAACGGCGATAGCCACCCCCAGTTTTGGGAATCACAACCCCAGGATTGAAGCGGGGAACGGAAGGCTCCAAGGTGTAACCCAACACCAGAATCGAGACCACTGCCAACCATCCATGATTAGGGAAACCGAATGTCCGGCTTGAACCATCGTAATGATTGGGCAGCGAAACAGGTTGATACGCTGCGCTCAAAAGAGCAAGGGGAAAAGTAGGAACTTCAATGTCATAACTACACAGACCTTTAAAAGTACCCCGGTGGAAAGGACAAATCTAAAGATGGAATGCCCATATAAACGGAACGTTTTAACCCCTCTTGGGCTCTGACAATCTGGTCGAGAGAGTCAGTAGTGAAAGTGTAAGCGCAAGCCCATTAGGGGGTGAGATGTGACCAGAAGCCAATGCCCGACTGTAATGGTAGGGATATGCTAACAGGTCACGGTTTGATTGTAAGAATAGAGTCTAGTAGGTGTACAAATGGCGATAGCGAGTTTAAAGAAAGGATTTGGCAAGCCCAAACCAATCAAGACTACGAACAACGCATGGAAGGCAATCCCATGGACTAAGGTTCAACGGAAAGTTTTCAAGCTCCAAAAGAGTATATTTCAAGCAGCTAAATCGGGACAGGACGCAAAGGTAAGAAGGCGGCAACGTCTATTGGTGAAATCATATTATGCCCGACTCTTAGCAGTGCGACTGTAGGGGCGGGTTCCACGGTCAGCCATGCTTCCCAACAGTCAGCTTAATAAACCCGCCCCCCCAAGCGGGTCAAGGCAAAAAGACGGTTGGAGTAGATGGTGTGATAGCAATATCCCCTAAACAAAGGCTAGAAATGACCGAGAAAATCAAAGGAAACCTCAAAGCAAAACCACTGCGAAGGGTGTGGATTCCAAAACCTGGTAGGGATGAAAAAAGCTGGAATAGGAATTCCCACAATCCAAGATAGAGCAAGGCAAGCCTTGGTTAAGTCGGCACTTGAGCCCGAATGGGAGTCAAGATTTGAGGGCACTAGCTATGGGTTCCGTCCCGGACGGTCAGCCCAGGACGCAATTGGTAGAATTTACACTGCCATAAATCAAGGACAATACTATGTACTTGATGCAGATATAGCGAAATGCTCTTACCGTGAACCATGATTATCTACTGTCCAAAATTCATTGTCCAAGCTGCCTAAAAAGAGACCTGAAACAATGGCTCAAAGCAGGCGTGCTAGATAACGGTGTATTTGAGGATACAGAAGCAGGGACACCCCAGGGAGGGGTAATAAGTCCAATACTCGCCAACATCGCACTGTTGGGAGTAGAAAGGCTAGTTAAAGGAATGTATCCAAATAAAGGCACAGCCACTCAGGTGAACCTTATAAGATATGCCGATGATTTTGTGGTCATCTCCAAAGACCTAGGAATCATTGAACAGTGCCAAACTGCTATCACCAAATGGTTAAAACCGGTAGGATTAGAGATTAAACCCGAAAAGACTCGAATTGGTCACACACTCAAACCTATTGAGTATAATGGCAAAACAGAAGAACCTGGGTTTGATTTTCTCGGATTCAATATCAGGCAATACCCAGTAGGAAAATACAAGTCTGGAAAAACAGGGGGATATAAGAGTCGATTAATCGGACATAAAACCCACATAAAACCCAGCCAAAAAGCAGTTGTTGCCCACACAGAAGTGATAAAAGGTGTAATTAAACGAYATAAGACAGCACCTCAATCAGCCCTGATAAGTAGACTAAACCCAATTATAAGAGGATGGGCAAACTATTACTCAGCAGTAGTCTCAACAGAGACCTTCAATAAGCTAGATAATACAATCTGGCAAATGTTAAGGGCATGGACAATATCAAGATGCGGAAAGGCAAGTTACAAAAAGCTAAGTAATTATTTCAGACATGGAACAATTAAACTTAGCAATGGGAAAGAAAGACACGAAAATTGGCTATTCCAAACCAAAGATGGGATACATCTATTCAAACACATCTGGACCCCAATTGTCAGACACACCCTAATACGCCCCGACGCAACACCATACGACGGAAATTGGACTTACTGGGCAACCAGGAAAGGACAAGCAATCGACACGCCAATTAGGGTAGCAAAACTACTCAAAAAACCAAAAGGTAGATGTACCTGGTGCGGGCAATTCTTTACCCCATCAGATTTAATTGAAGTAGACCACATTGTACCTAGAAGCCAAGGCGGAAAGGATGAATACAAGAATCTTCAATTATTACATCGCCATTGTCACGATGATAAAACAGCTCTTGATGAAAGAGATGTTGCTGTACTCTTAACAAAGAGACGGTCAAACTAGGAGCCGTATGAGGTGAAAGTCTCATGTACGGTTCTGCTGCTGAATGGGAGGGGTAGACCGTGAGGTTTATCTCGACCCCTAATTAACCCCTCTAATGCTCTGCCCATAAACAAGTGAGTAATGCAATTCACAAGGCAGTAGTGAAAAATGTAAGCGCATGCTTAGAGGGCYAAGGATGTGACCAGAAGCTAAAGCCCAATTGTCATGGTTGGGATATGCCCAATTGTCACGGTGTGGATATAGATACTGCGGTCAGTAAGAGTATAATGGCGAGGACGAGTTTAAAGACTACGTGCTGCATATAGCTCTGAACATCGAAGTAAAAAGCAGGTCTGTTGATTCTGCTCCTTTGACAAAACAGGGTATCCACACCAGGAGCCGTATGAAGGGAAACTTTCACGTATGGTTCTGAATGGGAGGGGATGGTGGTGACTCCATTCTCGACCCCTAACACATAGCAAAATGTTTTGACCGAATAAACCATGATTACCTACTGTCCAAAATTAATTGCCCAAGCAACCTGAAAAGAGACCTGCGACAATGGCTCAAAGCGGGAGTTTTGGACAACGGCGTATTTGAGGATACAGAAGCAGGGACACCCCAGGGAGGGGTAATAAGTCCAATACTCGCCAACATCGCACTGTTGGGGATGGTTAGGTTAATAGAAAAAATGTATCCCAATAATACCAACAACAAACCATTTGCCACGGTAATACGATACGCCGATGATTTTGTAGTCATATCCAAAGACTTAGGAATCATTGAACAGTGCAAAACTGCTATTTCCGAATGGTTAAAACCTGTTGGATTAGAGATTAAACCTGAAAAGACTCGAATCTGCCATACACTCAAACCCATTGAGTATAACGGCAAAGCAGAGGAACCCGGATTTGATTTCTTAGGTTTCAATATCAGGCAATATCCTGTAGGAAAATATAAAACTGGGAAAAATCCACATGGGAAACCATTAGGGCTCAAAACTTACATCAAACCCAGCAATAAAGCAGTCAAAGCCCATACAGAAGTGATTAAAGGTGTAATTGAACAACATAAAACAACACCCCAGTCAGCCCTGATAAGTAGACTAAACCCAATAATAAGGGGATGGTCAAACTACTACTCAGCAGTAGTCTCATCAGAGACCTTCGTTAAACTAGATTACATAGTTTGGCTAATGTTACGGGCATGGACAGTTTCAAGATGCAGAAAGGCAAATTACAAAAAGCTAAGAAACTATTTCAGATATGGAACGGTCAGACTTAGCAATGGGAAAGAAAGGCATGAATCTTGGTTATTCCAAACCAAAGATGGATTACAACTATGGAAACATAGTTACACTCCGATTGTCAGACATACCCTAATACGCCCTAACGCAACACCATACGACGGAAATTGGACTTATTGGGCAACCAGGAAAGGACAAGCAATCGACACGCCAAATAGAGTAGCAAAACTACTCAAAAAGCAAAAAGGTAGGTGTACCTGGTGTGGACAGTATTTCGCACCATCGGATTTAGTTTAAGTAGACCACATTGTACCTCGAAGCCACGGCGGAAAGGATGAATTCAAAAACTTACAACTATTACACCGCCACACCCGCGATGATAAAACGGCACTCGATAACGCCAAAGCTGTATCCTTAACAATGGAACAATCAGACTAGGAGCCGTGTGAGGTGAAAGTCTCAAGCACGGTTTTGTATGGGAGGGGGTGAAGGCGACTTCACTCTCGACCCCTACTAAAGACCCGAATTTGCCACACACTGTTATGGTCGAAAGAGAAGTCACCTTCCCCAACTCCAATTCCAAACCGTGCTTGCGAGTTTCCCAGCACACGGCTCCTGATGTAGATACCCTATTGTCAGTAGGAACAGGGCTACAACCCCCCGCTTTGTAACCTCAACTTTGGGAGCTAAATACAACACGTAGTCTTTAAACTCGCTTTCGTCATCAAACTCTTACTTGTCGCGGTCTCTATATCCACACCGTGACTAGTGGGCATATCCTAACCATTACAGTTAGGCATTGGCTTTCAGTCACATCCTTTCCCCTTGAAGGTATACGCTTACACTTTTCACTACTGTGCAGATACCTCCTGCTGAGAGCCTAAAAGGGGTTTAAACGTTCCGTTTATACGGGCATTCCATCTTTAGACTTGTCCTTTCCACCGGGGTACCCTTTAAAGGTCTGTGTAGGTAGTATAGAGAGCCTCCTACTTTTCCCCTTACTCTTTTGAGCGCAGCGTTTCAACCTATTTCGCTACTCACAGATTACGATGGTTCAAGCCAGACATTCGGTTTCCCTAGTCATGGATGGTTGGCAGTGGTCGGATTTTTGGGAATAGGTTTTCCCTCACGCCTTCCGTTCCCCGCTTCAATCTGACGGGTTATGAATCCTGAAACTGGGGGTGGCTATCGCCGTTACTCTCTACTCCCTGATTCCTCAGTTTGTTTATGACCTTGAGTTCCCTGCCTTGCTTAGATTTCTCCAAGCGTCGGGACATATAAACAGTTATGAGGATGGTCAGGAGTGCGCTCCTTATATTCAATCAAGGGGTTGAAGTCCTCACCAAGCAGTTATTTCGGGCATTGCATCCCTATTTGATGCCTGAACGTCTCGCACCTTTAAAGGTCTGTGTAGGTAGTGAGTTGAGACTCCTACTTTTCCCCTTACTCTTTTGAGCGCAGCGTGTCAACCTATTTCGCTACTTACTYATTACGATGGTTCAAGTCGGAACATTCAGATTTCCTTAGTCATGGATGGTTGGCAGTGGTCGCATATGGTAGTAGGTTCTACTTCACGCCTTCCGTTCCCCGCTTCAATCTGACGGGTTATGATTCCTCAAACTGGGGGTGGCTACCGCCTTATCTCTCAACTTCCTGCTTTACTAGATGGGTCACAACTCCCATCGTTTAAGCTATCAGTCTTGACCCTGAGTTCCCTGCCTTGCTTAGATTGCTCCAAGCGTCGGGACAGATAAACAGTTATGGGATGGTCGGGGATGAGAGAGTCAATTCCTATATTCCACCAAGGGGTTAAAGTCCCACTAGGAGGTTATTTCGGGCATCGCAGCCCTATTTCACTCCTAAACGTTTCGCACGTACTCTACAAGTATAGCAGAAAGTTGAGAGATAAGGCGATAGCCACCCCCAATTTGAGGGCTTACAACCTCAGGTTGAAGCGGGGAACGGAAGGCGTGAGGTAGAACCTACTACCAAGATACGACCACTGCCAACCATCTATGATAAGAGAAATCGAACGTGTGGCATGAACCCAGTAGGGGTCGAGAGAGATGTCACCATCTCTCCCTCCCATACAAAACCGTACTTGAGACTTTCACCTCATACGGATCCTAATCTGACTGCTCCATTGTTAAGGATACAGCGTTGGCATTGTCAAGTGCCGTCTTATCATCATGACAGTGGCGGTGTAATAGCTGAAGATTTTTATATTCATCCTTTCCACCTTTAACTAGCCTTTCCATTCCCAACAGTGCGATGTTGGCGAGTATTGGACTTATTACCCCTCCTTGGGGTGTCCCTGCTTCTGTATCCTCAAATACACCGTTATCTAACACGCCCGCTTTGAGCCATTGTTTCAGGTCTCTCTTCAGGCTGCTTGGACAATGAATTTTTGACAGTAGATAATCATGGTTCACGGTAAGAGCATTTCGTTATGGTCGAAAGGGAAGTCGCCTTCCCCAACTCCAATTCCAAACCGTACTTGAGACTTTCACCTCATACGGCTCCTGGTGTGGATACCCCTTTGTCATTGGGAACAGGGCTACAACCCCCTGCTTTATGACCTCAACTTTCGGAGCTATATACAACCACGTAGTCATTAACTCGCTCTCGTCATAAACACTCTTAGTTGTCGCAGTCTCTATATCCACACCGTGACTAGTGGGCATATCCTAACCATTACAGTTAGGCATTGGCTTTCAGTCACATCCTTTCCCCTGAAAGGGTTAGGGGTCGAGAATGGAGTCACCACCATCCCCTCCCATTCAGAACCATACGTGAAAGTTTCCCTTCATACGGCTCCTGGTGTGGATACCCTGTTTTGTCAAAGGAGCAGAATCAACAGACCTGCTTTTTACTTCGATGTTCAGAGCTATATGCAGCACGTAGTCTTTAAACTCGTCCTCGCCATTATACTCTTACTGACCGCAGTATCTATATCCCCACCGTGACAATTGGGCATATCCCCACCATGACAATTGGGCTTTAGCTTCTGGTCACATCCTTAGCCCTCTAAGCATGCGCTTACATTTTTCACTACTGCCTTGTGAATTGCATTACTCACTTGTTTATAGGCAGAGCATTAGAGGGGTTAATTAGGGGTCGAGATAAACCTCACGGTCTACCCCTCCCATTCAGCAGCAGAACCGTACATGAGACTTTCACCTCATACGGCTCCTAGTTTGACCGTCTCTTTGTTAAGAGTACA
>NZ_PKGG01000424.1:0-1834 GCF_046480465.1 Arthrospira sp. PCC 8006 | reverse complement strand
TGGTCAAACTCTAGTACTGGACAATGCAACGTTTCATAAAGGGGGACGGATTCCTGAGCTAGTGGAGGCGGCTCAATGCCGTTTRCTCTATCTACCACCTTATTCGCCAGACCTCAACAAGATAGAGAAATGTTGGTCGTGGTTGAAAGCCCGCATTCGCCATTGCACGTGAGCAGTTTGATTCTCTCGATGATGCCATGGATTCTGTTCTCAAGGCTGCGTCCTAACCGTATTGACTAGTGCTATAGGTTGTATCTCGGAGCCTTCCGTTCCCCGCTTCAATCTGACGGGTTGTGATTCCTGAAACTGGGGGTGGCTACCGCCGTTACTCTCAACTTCCTGCTATACTAAATGGGTTCATAACGTCCATCTTTCCAGCATTCTGTCTTGACCTTGAGTCTTCCTGCGTTGTCTGGTTGTCGAAGCCAGAGGTTGGGACACATAGATAGTTATGGGATGGTCAGGGTTACTTAGCTATCACATTAAGTCCCTTATATTCTACCAAGGGGTAGAAGTCCCACGAGGAGGTTATTTCAGGCATCGCAGCCTTATTTTATCTCCTAAACGTCTCGCACGCAATAGTAGGTTGTACCTAGTCCCGGACTTTTGTAGTTTGAGAGTCACTCCTTTGGGACATTCCCCCTTAAAGTCTTGATAGGCTTTCAGGAATCTAGCGTAACTCTCATCATAGTTACCCTTTCCCCCCACTGTAGGGAGTTTAGCGGCGTTACTCATTTTTTACTCACTTGTTACTCTACTACGGTTTTGAGTAACACCTAAGCAGCGGTAGAATAGGGGTTATAGGCTATGTATTAGGTTCAAGTCCGATTACTGGATTTTTTTGCTGTCAGTAGTGCGCCTGAGTCACTGATAAATAATCAAAAATTACCCGCTCCTCTCAACTGACCGCCCCCCAATATTGCCTTTGAGGGGGGGTACAGATTAAGCTAGAGCAGGTTAGCTAGGTTGGCTGAAAGGAATATCAAAGATATTAGCTGGCAGACGCGAGATTTTCAGCTACAAAGTCCCAGTTAACCAGATTTTCGATAAAGTTATCGATGAAACCTGGCCGCGCATTTTGGAAGTCCAGATAGTAGGCGTGTTCCCAAACATCGAGAGTTAGCAGGGGAGTTTTACCCTCAACCATGGGGTTAACAGCATTAGCAGTCTTGGTAACTTTCAGTGTGCCATTATCCAGGACTAGCCAAGCCCAACCACTACCGAACTGGGTAGCCGCTGCGTTCTTAAATTCTTGAATGAATGCGTCAAAGCTACCGAAATCTGCTTGAATCTTGTCAGCCAAAGCTCCTGTAGGTTGACCACCACCATTGGGCTTGAGGCACTTCCAGAAGAAACTGTGATTCCAGACTTGGGCAGCGTTATTAAATATACCAGACTTAGAAGGATCATTGTAAGTGGCTTTGATGATCTCTTCCAGGGACATATTAGCCATGTCTGTACCTTCAATAGCAGCATTAAGGTTTTTGACATAAGCTGCATGGTGCTTACCATGATGGTAGGATAGAGTATTAGCGGACATTTTGCTAGACTCTAGTGCATCCTGATCAAAAGGTAAACTGGGAAGTTCAAAAGCCATTGTGTTTTCTCCTCTCTCAAATATCTAGGCTTCTCGATTTGTCTTGAACGGGACAAATTTATGAGCGAGCCTACATAAAACTTTACAATATCCTGATCATATACCATCAACGGTCACTAAAACAAATCTAGTCGGGCTAACTTTGGTTTGTGAAGGTCTGCCCCCTCGGCTTATCTCCTACCCGGCGGCAGGTAAACCCCAGTATCTTGGTGCAATTAGGDGTCGAGATAGACCTCA
>NZ_PKGG01000442.1:0-1598 GCF_046480465.1 Arthrospira sp. PCC 8006 | reverse complement strand
GTTGCGGTTGTTGGTATTGCCGGAGGCGGAAACCTCACAAAGCGCTCGTGATTTGTTGAATGTTGAGGCGAGTGAGGAGGTATTTCGGCGACGGTTGGATTTGGTAGAAAGTATACTGGTGAGTAAGTTTCCACAGTTGAGCTTGGAGGAGATACGGGAAATGTTGGATATTACCCAGGTTAGGCTTGAGGATACCCGGTTTTATCGGGATGTGTTGCAGAAGGGCCGCGAAGAAGGTCGCGAAGAAGGTCGCGAAGAAGCACAGACCCAGATGCTGTTGCGACAGTTAACCCGTCGCTGTGGTGAGTTGTCGGATATGCAACGGCAACAGGTGATATCTCTCAACTCGGGTCGAAGGGATGAGTTGGCGGAGGCTTTGTTAGATTTTCGGGGGATGGAGGATTTAGTGCACTGGTTGCAGACAGATGAAAACTGACAAACTTATCCCAAACCAACTCAGAATTGAAGAAACCCGGTTTTTTTGACAAAGACAAACCGGGTTTCTGGAAACAAGCGATCGCCTTAATCAAAGCCTTAATCAAAGCCTTAATCAAAGCCGTAATCAAAGCCGTAATCAAATTGGACTGAGTACCAGCCCCGTCCCAACATATGAAAACTGACAAACTATTTTATCGCATTTTCCTATGGCAACCGGAACTGATTGCTGAGTTAGTGCCGGGCATTCCCATGGACTGCCAATTTGATTATAGCGCTCCGGTGGTCAAAGAACAGGAACAGCGTATTGATGGCTTATTTACCCCTGTGGGGGATGATAACCCAGATTTGCCCTTGGTGTTCGTGGAAGCGCAAATGCAGCCTGATAGGGGATTCTACGGTCGCTTTTTTCGGGAAGTGTTCATGTATCTGGGACAATATGAGGTGAGCCGACCTTGGCGGGGGCTATTGATTTTCTCCAGTCGCAGCCAGGGGTTTGGGGTGGAGACTCCCTATCGCCTGCTATTAGATAATTTGGTAGAAAGGCTTTATCTCGAAGACTTGATTGGTMGGTCGGATTTGAGTCCGAATTTGGCGTTGTTGCGGTTGTTGGTATTGCCGGAGTCGGAAACCCCACAAAGCGCTCGTGATTTGTTGAATGTTGAGGCGAGTGAGGAGGTATTTCAGCGACGGTTAGATTTGGTAGAAAGTATAMTGGYGAGTAAGTTTCCACAGTTGAGCTTGGAGGAGATACGGGAAATGTTGGATATTACCCAGGTTAGGCTTGAGGATACCCGGTTTTATCGGGATGTGTTGCAGAAGGGTCGCGAAGAAGGTCGCGAAGAAGGTCGCGAAGAAGCACAGACCCAGATGCTGTTGCGACTGTTAACCCGTCGCTGTGGTGAGTTGTCGGATATGCAACGGCAACAGGTGATATCTCTCAACTCGGGTCGAAGGGATGAGTTGGCGGAGGCTTTGTTAGATTTTCGGGGGATGGAGGATTTAGTGCACTGGTTGCAGAGCATATGATGGTGTGAATCTATTATAGAATTTTTCTCAATATATTCATCAAGCGATCGCCTTAATCAAAGCCGTAATCAAAGCCGTAATCAAATTGGACTGAGTACCAGCCCCGTCCCAACATATGAAAACTGACAAACTAT
>NZ_PKGG01000043.1:0-30701 GCF_046480465.1 Arthrospira sp. PCC 8006 | reverse complement strand
GCCATGGCCAGCAGCATCTTTCCTCCTTGCTGGCGACCCTCAACATCCTCTCGCTGCTCTTCCATACCCTGCTGGAGTTGCTCGATGACAAGTACCAGTTACTACGAGCGCACTTGCCCACCCGCCAAACCTTTTTTGATGATTTGCGGGCGTTGACCCGTTACCTGTACTTCGACAGTTGGGAGCACCTTCTGACCTTTATGCTTGAAGGTCTCGAGTTAGACATCCCGCCCGATAGCAGTTGAATTTCCATAATGAGAATTGCTGGTAATATCTGAGTAGTTAGGTACGACTATCGGGTTAAGGCAATTGCCACAATGGTAGATATATGTGCGAGACGTTTAGGAGTCAAATAAGGCTGCAATGCCTGAAATAACCTCCTAGTAGGTACTTCCACCCCTTGGTGGAATATAAGGGACTCGTACCCTGACCATCCCATAACTGTTTATATGCCCCAACGCTTGGAGAAATCTAAGCAAGGCAGGGGACTCAAGGTCAAGACAGAATGTTTGAACGGTGGAAGTAATGACCCACCTAGTATAGCAGGAAGTTGAGAGTAACGGTGATAGCCACCCCCAGTTTTAGGATTCACAACCCGTCAGATTGAAGCGGGGAACGGAAGGCGTGAGGTAGAACCTACTACCAAGACGCGACCACTGCCAACCATCCATGATTAGGGAAACCTAATGTCCGGCTTGAACCATCGTAACCATTGGGCAGCGAAACAGGTTGATACGCTGCGTTCAAAAGAACATGGGGAAAAGTGGGAGTTTTTATATACTACCCAGAAGCAACGTTTCGTTGTGCACAGACCTTTAATGTACCCCGGTGGAAAGGACAAATCTAAAGATGGAATGCCCGTATAAACGGAACGTTTAAACCCCTTTTAGGCTCTCGACAAGTACATCTTGTTGAGTAGTGAAAGTGTAATCGTATGCCTTTAAGGGGAAGGGATGTGACTGAAAGCCAAGGCCTAATTGTAATGGTTAGGATATGCCCACTAGTCACGGTGTAGATATAGTTACTGCAATCAACAGGAGTTTAACGGCGAAAGCGAGTTTAAACACTACGATGTTGTATTTAGCTCCAAAAGTTGAAGTACAAAAGCAGGGGTTGGTAACCCTGTTCCCGTTGCCAAGGGGTATCTACATCAGGAGCCGTGTGATGCGAAAGTATCAAGCACGGTTTGGAATGGGAGTGGGGGAAGGCGACTTCCCTCTCGACCCCTACCTAATCTTCTAGCAAGCTCGGTTCAGACATAACAGTTTAAGACCTAAATAGGGGTAAAACCTGAAAGGGCAATTGTTAGCTCAAGAATCCTCGCACTTCAGGGCGAGGAGTGTCAAAAGCTATAATGAGCCGCCTAGTCCGCTCACCCGCCTTGTTAATTGATCCGATGCCAATGGAGTAATGGTACAGTGTAAAGAAGTTGGCTTGGAATCGTGGAGCCGTTCTTCTTGACCTCAACAACTTACAAACGAGAAGGTTCCGGTGGTACCTCACACGGGTATCCCCTCAAAATTAGGGTAGCCCTACGGGCTGATGTTACCCGATTAACGGAGATCCTCGCTGAGAGTTTTCATACTCGACAGGGACTCGGTGGCTTGATGTATCCTATTTTTCGCTTGGGCATTTACGAGGATTTGCGTAATCGCTTGGCTACTAGCTCGGGGTATTATACCTGTCTAGTGGCTGCGATCGCAGATTCTCCTCATAAATTAGGTAATATACCTCTAAATGTCCCAGAACATTTGGTAGGAACGGTAGAAATGGGGTTAAGATCGCCCAGTCCCTGGTCTATTGGCGATCGCTATCCATATATTTCTAATTTAGCTGTTCATCCCACAGCCCGCCGCCAAGGTGTGGCTAGAGAACTCCTGATTGGTTGCGAACAAGTCGCTATGAAATGGGGGTTCTCTGATTTGTACCTTCATGTTCTCGAAAATAATTCCCAAGCACGACAACTTTACCATCAAGTGGGCTATCGCATAGCCCAGATAGATTGGAGTTGGGATTCCGTGTTTTTGGGTCAACCTCGGCGACTGTTTTTGTGCAAAAACTTGTCTCATTCCTGACCCATTTTTCTGTTTAATCGCTCTCCCACTCGCAGGATTTGGCCAGCTAATATAGCCGCGCCAAATCCGTTATCTATATTGACTACTCCTACACCCGCCGCACAGGAATTCAGCATAGTTAATAGGGGTGCTAACCCATTAAAACTTGCACCATAGCCGATACTGGTTGGTACAGCAATTACTGGACAATCGGCTAAACCAGCAACCACACTTGGTAAAGCACCTTCCATCCCCGCCACTACAATTAAAACATCAGCATCGGAAATTAAATGCCAGTTTCCTAATAGTCGGTGGATTCCCGCTACCCCCACATCCCACAGTCGCTTTACCTGAAATCCTGATAAGCTGGCGGTGACGGCGGCTTCCTCGGCGACAGATATATCAGCAGTTCCGGCGGTTAAAATTCCTATCACACCGACCGATTGAGCTTCAGCGGACCGATAACGCCCATCTAAGGCACAAATCCTAGCTTCTCGATAATATTCTAAATCTGGCATTTCCCGCCGCAGTTCTTCATACACTTGGGGTTCAATTCGGGTCGCCATCACTACCGGATTTCGCCCCTGCATAGTCTGCATTATTTCTCGGATTTGCTCTGGGGTTTTTCCGGGTCCCCAAATCACTTCCGGGAATCCGGTTCTTAGTTGTCGGTGATTGTCTATTTTGGCATAATTTCCGACGGTCTCAAAGTCAAAATATCGCATTTTGTTCAGGGCTTCTATGGGGGATAAATAGCCTTGTGCGACATATTCTAATAGCTGTTTTAATGCTTCCGGTGTCATTGCCAATTTCCTTGCTCTTCCCTCATGGTCATCTGAGGTAACCATTTATTTATGCCTATTCCCGAATTTTCAACTCGTATAAATTCCAGAAACCTCTGCCGATAGGTGTATAGTCAATGCCTTCTATGCGATCGCGTATAGCATCGAATACCAAAGGATTAACCATATACAGAAACGGCAAATTTTCGGCAATAATTTTCTGAGCTTCCCCATAAAGTTCCCTACGTTTATCATTATCTAGTTCCTGGGAAGCCTGCACATATAAATCATCAATTTTTTGCTCCCAGTCTGATACCACCCAACCTTCTATTTCTGGTTCTCCCGGTTGCTGACCTTGATTAAAGGTATGCAGACGACCATTCACTGACCAAATATTATAGCCGCCATGGGGTTCTAAAACTCCTCCGGTAAATCCACCCAAAAAAGCCTCCCAATCGCGAGTCTTAGACAACCGATTAACATAAGTATTAAAACTCAAAAAAAGCGGATCAACTCGGATGCCGATTCGGGATAAATCTTGAGCAATTTGAGTCGCCATTTGTTCCCGGACTTTTCTCCCGGCACTCGCCAACAAGGTAAACCGTACTTGATTACCTTCAGCATCGATTAAATTGCCATTCTCATTATAGGAAAAACCTGCCTCCAGCAATAATTTCCTAGCTTTTTCCGGGTTATAGTTATAGGTTCTTAATCCCTGTTCTGGAGATAGATAAAAAGGACTTTGTACCGGGATAGGGGAATGTTGTAACTCACCCAATCCTAAAAAAATATTGTTTTTCATCACCTCTCTATTGATGCTATAATATACTGCTTTACGGAAGGCTAGATTATTAAACCATAGGGATTTATGGGGTTCCACAAAAGGTCTACCGTCGGGATTTTTACCCTGATTAAGATTAAAGGACATAAACACAGTTCCGGTATCAGGACCGGGACTGTAGATGGTATATTGACCCCTGGTTTCTTCAGGTTTCAGCAGGGGGAAGGCTTCCGGTTGAACGTCTAGGGTATCGAGGGAACCAGACCTAAAATTGAGTAGCTGGGTATCGCTACTCTCGATAATTTGCCACACTATTTGGTCTATATAGGGTTGGGGGTTCCCCTGTGGGTCTTCGCGCCAATAGTAGGGGTTACGTTCTAGGATAACCCGTTGATTGGAGTTATAGCTTCTGATGCGGTACATACCATTACCAACAATTTCCTGGGGGTCGGTATTGGTTCCCCAGGTACTCAAAAATCGGAGATTTCCCTGAGAGTCGAAGGTCCGAACGGAGTCAGCTAAGACATGGGCGGGTAAAATTGGTAAACCGCCTGCATATCGTAGAAAAGGGGCGAAGGGTTCGGGGACGGAAAATTCAATCCGCCGATCATCGAGTTTTTCTACGGTGGGTAGGGTGCGATCGCGTCCTACTCTGAGAATATCTTTAAAGCTACTGGGGATTTTGTCACTGAGATAAATTTCGTTGTAGGTGAAAATCACATCATCTACGGTCATGGGTTCACCATCAGACCATTTTAAGCCCGATCGCAAGGTGATGATAATCTTTTGACCGTTTGGGGCAATTTCCCAAGACTCAGCCAAACCCGGTTGGAGTTCTCCGGTGACGGGGTGTTCTTCGATTAGGGGGCTATAAATATAGCCAAAAACGCTATAGGCGGATTGATTTAGGGGATAGTTAAAGGTACTCGGACCGCTAGGGGTGGGAATGACTAGGCGGGAGGGTCTGTCGGAAGATTGGGCGGCGCTACAACCCGATAAGCCTAGGGCTAATAATATCACTAATAATACTGAGGCTAGGCGGATGAGTAACCCGCGCTTTGACCATGGATAGACTAAATGGTTCATAACTGGCGTTTATGGCGATTGCGCTTTTAGGCTCTTTGTAGGAGGGTGACGGCGTAAGCGGCTATTCCTTCTTCTCGTCCTACCGGTCCGAGTTTTTCGTTGGTGGTGGCTTTGATGCTTACCTGGTCCGGTTCTAATTTTAGGACATTGGCGATGCGATCGCGCATTGTCGGGATATGGGGTTTGAGTTTGGGACGTTCAGCCACAATTACTGAGTCTATGTTACATAACTGCCAGCCTCGCTGTTGTATGAGACCATGGACTTGTTCTAGTAAGACTAGGCTATCAGCACCCGCCCAGCGTTCATCTGTGGGGGGAAAGTAAAGGCCGATATCTCCTAAACTTAGTGCCCCTAACATAGCGTCCATGATGGCATGGGTGAGGACATCGGCATCACTGTGACCGAGTAATCCTAGATGATGCTCAATTTTCAGGCCGCCTAATATCAGGGGGCGGTTTTCGACTAGCTGGTGAATATCGTATCCGTTGCCGATGCGAATGTCCATGGGGCCCTCTCTACTACTACGGTTTTTATTATGGGCTAGTTTGTTGATTAGATGCGATCGCCCATAGTCCGGGGAAAAGATAAACCCTTTATTTGACTGGCTTTCAGCCGTTGGCGGATTTTTTTTTCAGAAAAGCGTAAAGAAATGTTGCAAAGTTGGTGGTCAGTGTGTTAACTTTTGTTTAGTTGAATCAAGCAAACCTATTTAGGAGTAGCTCACAATGGAAAATCAAGGAACTAAATTTGGTTTCACCGAATTCGCAGAAACCTGGAACGGTCGCCTCGCTATGCTTGGTTTTGTTATCGGTGTTGGTACCGAGTTACTGACTGGCCAAGGTATTCTGTCTCAATTAGGCTTAATGTAGTTTTTCCCAAGTCACGGGGACATATTTTGCCTAATTCTGGGGATTCGGCTCTATAATTAACTTCATAGGATTCTGAGGCTATGGCTTCGGAATCCTTTAATTTGTCTGGTTTTTGGTATCATTCAATGAAAAGGAGAGATTAGCAAATTGTCAAAAAGTGATCAAACCAGCTTCCGAGATTATCAGGAAGATGGTCATCTTTGGATTACCTTATCTGCTGGTGAATACTATCCAGATATCCTATCATTAGCCTGTGAACTTTATCAACCTGTACTGGTCACATTTGGTCATCTGTTAAAGTGATCCCATTCTTCAACGGATCTGTTTTTAGCAATTTCACAGGTTCAACCCGTTTGGATGCGGATACAACTGTGTCGAGTATTCCGAAAATATGTGAGTCCAGAAACACCTGTAGAAATGCTCAAAAAAAAATCATTAGCTGATCAAATATGTGCTAGATTTGGCAAGGGATTTCGTTTAATTACAGAAGTTCAATCCCAATTTTTGTCGAGACCTATGCCTGATGAGGCTTTATGTGCCGTGCTGTGGGAATATAAGGATCGTGGAAAAAAGGATATGATCTAACAGAAAGGCTATTTAAAATTATTGGTGAACAATATTCAGCACTGGAGATTATCGGCCCTCAACGTGCTGGCAAAGATGTAAGATTAGGAGAGTTATTTGATGATTATCCTCGACCAAATCGCCCAGTAGACTTTGTTTTATTACATAATAATCAGCCAGTTGCTGTAGGTTTAGCTAGATATGATTCAGACCGAGGTGGTACTCAAGAAGATGATCGAACAGGCCAATATCGTGATTGTGCTAGTGAGATTCTGAAATATGCTCAAACTCATGGATTAAATCTTAAAGTCATATTCCTTAACGATGGCCCCGGCTTACTTCTGGGTTCAATGTGGCGAGATTATGCGGATCTTGAGGATGCTTAGTATGGTAAAGTTAAGGTAGTTACTCTCCGAATGTTTCCAGAACGCATAAACGTCGAGTGGTTAGTATCATAACAGTTTATTTATGGCAATTGGAATACCTAAAAAAGATAAATTTCTTGACCATAATCAAGTTGAGCTGGTCTATGCCCATAAAAAATCATACCAGGAAATTATTAATAGTGATTTAGTCGAATATAAAAGTATTTATTCTCATGCTTCACCTAAAAGGTTATACTTTGGCGATAATTTAGATGTTCTTCGTTTATTGGCTACGGAACCAGAAATATGCGGAAGTATTAATTTAATCTATATAGACCCACCTTTTGCTACAGAAAGCCATTTTCTGTCACGAAAACAGTCGAAGGCTTATGATGATACCTTGACGGGTGCTGTGTTCGTGGAATTTTTACGAGAACGTCTGATATGGCTGCATCAATTACTGTCAAATCATGGCTCGATTTATTTACATCTTGATGAAAAGATGATTTTTCATATTAAGCTAATAATGGATGAGGTTTTTGGTGTTGAAAACTATCGAAATATGATAGTCCGAAAAAAATGTAATCCTAAAAATTATACTCGTAGAACTTATGGCAAAATGGCTGATTTCATCTTATTTTATACCAAGTCAGATACATATATATGGAATCAACCAAAAATGCCACTGTCTGAAAATAGTAAAAAGGAGTATCAATATATTGAACCAGAAACTGGCCGTAAATTTATGAAAGTTCCACTCCATGCACCAGGTATGCGTCATGGTGAAACTGGGAAGCCTTGGCGGGGTAAAATGCCGCCTCCGGGTAAACATTGGCAATATCCCCCAAAGACTCTGGATGAAATGGACGCACGAGGTGAAATATTCTGGTCAAAAAATGGTAATCCTAGAAGGAAGGTTTATCTCAATGAACATTCAGGGGTGGGAGTTCAGGATATTTGGCTAGAGTTCCGGGATGCTTATAATCAAAATGTTAAAATTACGGGATATCCAACTGAAAAAAATCCTGATTTATTGAGAAGAATAATTGCGGCTTCATCGAATCCAGGAGATTTGATACTGGATTGTTTTGCTGGTTCGGGGACAAGTTTGGCGATCGCTGATGAAATGCAACGTAATTGGATTGGTGTAGATCATAGTATAGAGGCGTTTAAGACAATTTTAAATCGATTTGAACATGGTATTAAACCTATGGGTGATTTTGTCAAAAGCAGTGGGAGTAATTCAGAGGAAGTTTATATACAACCAACATTATTTGACCAAGGGGCTTCTGACCAATTAGATAATCGGGCTAAAAGATTAGATAATCAGGATACTAAAATCACGGATTTCTCGATTTTTGTACCTAGCCCCATCCCAGCACAAATTGAGGATATTGTCAAGACCTGGAAGGGTAATTAACAATTAGTAATTAACAATTAATATAAAATTAGTTAGTTTGGGTAAGACGATCGCGGTAATGGGGTTGATGTAGCTCTAGGTCAGGACCGAGGGGGATAATTCCGCCAGGGTTGAGGGGAAATAAATTGCCGTAATAGTCTCGTTTAATAACTTCTAAGTTGCAGGTTTCTGCGACTCCGGGAAGTTGATAGATATCGCGCAAATAGGGGGAGAGATTTGGATAATCGACGAGGCGGCGGCGGTGGCATTTGAACAGGCTATAATAAACGGTATCAAATCTAACTAGGGTGGTAAATAATCGCACATCTGCTAAGGTAATGCGATCGCCACATAAATAACGGGAATTGGCTAGGGTTTGGTCGATTAAATCCAAGGTATCAAATAGCTGATTACAGGCGGTTTCATAGGCGGTCTGGGTAGCGGCAAAACCACAGCGATAGACACCATTATTAACATGGTGATAAATTTGCTCATTCCAAGAGTCGATCGCCTCTTTTAAGGCGGGAGGATATAAATCTAGGTCGGGGTATTTAGCGAACTGCTGAAACTCGGAATTTAACATCACAATAATTTCGGCGCTTTCATTATTAACGATCGCCTTTTGCTGGGTATCCCACAAGAGGGGGACAGTAGCTCGCCCCTGATAACCCGGTTTAGCATTATGATAAAATTGAGGTAGGGTGTTAAATTCGACTTCTGGCTGGTCAAAAACCCACATTCCCGAGTCGGGGGAAGGAGAAACGATGTTTATGGATATCGCAGAGGACAACCCCTTTAAAGCCCTGACAACTAGGGTTCTGTGAGCCCAAGGACAACCCCACCCCACAATTAACTGATAGCGTCCCGCCTCTGGGGGATAGGCTGCTGTCCCCACATTGTGGCGAAATTGGCTTTCGGGGCGGATATATTCCCCGGACGAATTACGGGGGGCTAATTTTGACATCATCAACCGCCACATAGTAGTCCAGGCGAACTTTCCTAAACGGACGATCGCCCCTGGGGGGAGGGGGCTACCGCTTTTTTTGGTGGGAGTGGGAGTGGGAGTGGGAGCCATAATTGGTAAACAGGAATTGATGTCGTGAGACTAATTTAACTAATATTATAACGAAGTTAGAGATTATGGAAAATAGCGATTGGTTAAAACAACTGAAAACCCATAAAGCGATCGCTGTAATTCGCCCCCCCAGTTGGGAACTAGGTTTACAAATGGCTGGGGCTGTTAGCCGGGGCGGTATTCGCTTAATTGAAATTACCTGGAATGGCGAAATGGTGCCGGAAATAATTAGTAAACTTAGGTCAGAGTTGCCGGATTGTTTAATTGGGACTGGCACAATTTTAACGGGTCAAAATTTACGGGATGCTGTCAATTGTGGGGCACAATTTATATTTTCTCCCCACATTAATTTATCGTTAATTGAATTAGCACAAGAAAGGMAAATACCGATAATTCCGGGGGCTTTATCGCCGACGGAAATTGTGACCGCGTGGCAAAATGGGGCGAGTTGTGTTAAGGTTTTTCCGATTTCAGCAGTGGCAGGTGTTGATTACATTAAAAGTTTACAGGGTCCCCTGGGTCAAATACCCTTGATTCCTACTGGGGGAGTGACTTTAAACAATGCTATTAAGTTTATTGAAGGGGGGGCTATAGCGGTGGGATTATCAGGAGATTTATTCCCTAAACAGGCGATATCCCAGGGTAACTGGCAGGAAATTACTGGGCGATCGCGACATTTAATCGATATCCTGACCTCTGGGGATAAGTCCGAAAATGGGGACACATCCGATGATTCAGAAAGAGTAAAATTATTCTAAAATGGATGTAGTTATGCACAGACCCGACGAGAAGGAGTAGGAAGGTGAAATTATGAAAAGTTTAATTCCATGGCGTAAGCTGGGACTATTGGTGGCGGGGCTGAGTCTGGGGGTAACAGTGCTTTACAGCGATTCAACTCCGGTACAAGCCCAAGAATTTCATAATATGATAGCGCGGCGGATTTTGGATTTACAACAATCTTCGGAGCGTTGGATTCAAATTGATCTGACTAGCCAACGGTTGATCGCTTGGGAGGGAAATAAAGCAGTTTATGCGGTGATTGTTTCTACTGGAAAACCCTCAACTCCTACCCGTGTTGGTAATTTTAGGGTTCAAACTAAGTATCGTAGTACCCGTATGACTGGCCCTGGTTATGATGTGCCGGATGTTCCTTATACAATGTACTACGATGGGGGCATGGCAATTCATGGCGCTTACTGGCATAATATGTTTGGAACTCCAGTTAGTCACGGTTGCACAAATGTTGCTGTAGACCATGCTAGATGGCTGTTTGAGTGGGCATCAGTTGGCACACCTGTTGTAGTACATGAGTAGTAGGATTCACAAGCCTAAACGCACTTTGGCAATTGGTGATATTCACGGTTGTTCGGTGGCTTTTGATGCCCTAATTCGGGCGATTCAACTGCAACCGAATGACCAGATTGTCACCTTGGGTGACTATGTGGATCGCGGCCCAGACTCGAAGGGAATTCTCGATCGCCTCATCGATTTACACGACCGAGGGCAATTGATTGCTTTGCGGGGAAATCATGAAATTTTGATGTTGCGATCGCGTTCTTTGGGGTGGAATGCCTGGTATCATTGGCAGGCTTCTGGGGGTGAAGAAACCATGGCTTCTTATGGTCATCATGGCGGGTATAAGTGGATTAATTCTATACCTGACAAACATTGGTATTTTCTCGAAAAGGTGTGTCGAAATTGGTGGGAAAACCGATCGCATTTTTTCGTTCATGCTAATGTGTATCCCAATTTACCTTTAAATAAACAACCGGAAAGGATGCTATTTTGGCAACCATTTGATCATCCTTCCCCTCACTATTCTGGCAAAACTATGGTTTGTGGTCATACTACTCAAAAAACTGGTCAACCTCTTAGTATTGGTCATGCTATTTGTATTGATACTTGGGTTTGTGGTCAGGGTTGGTTAACTTGTTTAGATGTCAATAGTGGCAGAATTTGGCAAGCTAATCAAAAGGGGGAAAAACAAACTGGCTGGATTGATGATTTTGAGATTCCCTATGTGCCGATTCGATTGAGGATGCGCCTAAATCGGCGTTAAAATAGTAGCAAAATATCTCAATTAATATTTATGCGGATTTTGGCGATTGGTGATATTCATGGCTGTTCCCAAGCCTTTGATACTCTCATAGATATGGTGAGTCTTCAAGCAGATGATCGGGTGATTACTCTGGGGGATTATGTCGATCGCGGTCCTGATTCTAAGGGGGTAATTGATAGGTTAATTTATCTTTATAATCAGGGTCAGTTAATCCCTCTACGGGGGAATCATGAAATTATGATGTTAGCAGCGCGATCGCATCCTAATAGTTTAGATACCTGGAAAATTTGTGGCGGTAAACAAACTATATTATCTTATCAAAAGTCATCCCGAAAAAAAGCGAGAATTGACTATATTTTACCTGAACATTGGCAGTTTGTCGAACAAGCCTGTTTAGACTATTGGGAAGAAGAAACTCATTTTTTTGTTCATGCTAATGTTGCGCCCAATATCCCCCTATCTCAACAATCCAATCACCATTTATTTTGGGAAAAGTTTTATAGTGCTAAACCTCACTATTCTGGTAAAATTATGGTATGTGGTCATACTAGCCAGAAAAGCGGAAAACCTGTGAATTTTGGCTATGCAATTTGTCTTGATACACGGGTATATAGCTCTAAAGGTTGGCTAACCTGTTTAGATATCAAGACAGGTAAAATTTGGCAAGCTAATCAACAGGGAAAACAACGGGAAAGCTGGATTGATGAATTTGTATCTAGCCCCCGCCATTTTAACTATACACAGTAACAGATAATTACTAAACTAACCTCCCTGGTTTCAGCTTAATTTGACGACTGTTTGATTATTTAAGAGGGTTTGACTGGTTAACATATCCTCGACTGTAATTCGTAAAAAACGCTGTTCATCAATCTGGAATTGTACCCGAATACGATCGCTACCAGGATTTCCCGGAGGGGTTAATTTAGCAATACTGCGTCCGGTGTCACTATCATTTAAAGGTTGGACAGTAGCTTTTCCGGTGTTGAGGCTGCGAGTAACTAGGCGATCGCCATCAAAAAATACTTCTGTTCCCCCAGTTTCGTCCCCTAATTCACCAATCACTAATTCAATACTGGGTTGATTTTCTAAGGAAGCGCCTAACAATAATTCTACGGGTTCTGTCATGGGGTAGGGTTGACCAGATTTAATAATCGGGTGCCAATCATGACAGTTATCTCGACGATTCCAATAGCGAACACCATAGCTATGATAAAGAAAGTCCTCAATTTTAGTGCCTAAACTGAGTTGTAATGCACCATGAGAAATTGCCTCAAAGGGTTTCTCGCTGCGAATTTGACTAGGGTTAAAATATTGCTTTACCCAGTCTTGAACGGCGGGAATTTGTACGGTTCCCCCGACTAATAAAACCGCGTCAATATCCCCCGCTTCTATCCCTTGGCGACGCGCCTGCTGTAAAACCTGAGCCATGGCTTTATCTAGGTTATCAAAAAATTGGTTTTGTGCCAATATTTCATTGAAGCGATCGCGAGTCATTTCTAACTCGTAACTCTCGAAGGTTTCCTCATTAAAATAAACTTCACTGGCTGAGGTTTTTAGGGATAACTGAATTTTCAGCTTTTCGGCTAAACGGGTGGTTAAAGCATTTTTGACTAATCCCTGGGTTTTGGCAAAATCATCTACTAGCCAATAGTCAATATCTGAACCCCCTAAATTCTGACCGGATTTGGCGATAACTCTGGCGGTTTTGGCTTTTTGTCCAGAAGATTCCGCTAAGGATTTTTGACCCCATTTCAGAATAAAACCTAGGGGATTTTTGGCGGTCGTAGCATCTAAACGGACTAGGGATAAATCCAGGGTTCCACCACCAAAATCTATGACTAGCAATAATTGCCGATCGCCTAATCCATAACCCAACGCCGCCGCTGTGGGTTCATCTATCATCCTCACTTGTGGGACTTCTAAGGACTCGCAGATACGACCTAACCAATTGCGATAGGTTTCAAAACTATCTACGGGTACTGTAAAAATTAGGGAATCTACCGTTAGGGGAATGTTGCTGATAGCGGCGATCGCATTTTTTAAAAACCATTCTCCGGCGGTTTCAAAGGTGATTATCTCACCGTCAATTTCTGGTAAAAATCCCTGAATATTACTACCAATTCCCCGTTTAAAGTTACGGAAAAAACGCGGATCGTTGGCTAAATCATAACCGCGATCGCGCACTTGTTGACCTAATAAAACTTGTTTTTCCTTGGCATTTTCTACATAAAGCAGACTGGGAATTAACGGGGGATTTTGAGCCGAAATTTGCGATAAACCAGGTAATTTTAGGGTTTCCGGTTGTTCAGTAACTGGGTTCCAACGGGAAATTACTGTGTTACTGGTTCCCAAATCGATCGCGATCGTCATTGGATACTATATCAATAATATTACCTCTAGTATATTATAGGACAATCAACCCCTACAGATAATTGTTATCCCCTAACCCACCCTCACCAAACCATACAGACCAGTATGCGGTAGTAAAATGTGACATTTCTCTTGTAACCTTGTTACAATGCTGGGCAAAATTTGTAATGGGAGTCGAACCCAGAATACGCCCAGTATCCAACCATGTTTTTTTGTTTTATGTTCCCAACTTACCGAGTTGGCGGTTCACACTCGCTTCTGAAGGTTTGGCTACCAACAATTATCCGGGTTTATTCAAGTCTCAATTAGATCGGTTGCCCAATTTAAAGCCTGAATTTTTGTATCTAGTTGTCGATGATTTTGGGCTAAACTATCGGTCAATTTTTGCACCTCAGCCACATTAATCGTAGTTAATACTTTGAGTTCTCCTCTGGTATAGCGATCGTAGCGTTCTGATGCTGCTTCAACTGCCGCTTTGTAAACACTGCGCTTGAGTTTGAGTGTATCCCTTTCTGCTAAAGCATCTGATAGAGATTTTCCCTCTAATTGCGTGACTGAGTTAGTCCGATTGATTTGCTGAATTAAACGCAGCAGTTCAGCGCTTAGATTTTCTAACTCCCCCATTAAGTCTTGGGGATCTTCGGGAGGTTCTTCGCCTTCCTGAACTTTCAGAGTTCGCAACAACCGCTGTTGTAATTGAGCGATTCGCTTCTGTAGATCAGCGCGTAAAATTAAGGCTTCTGCTAATTTCACAACCATCACCTCCCCCAAATTAACGGTATATGGTTTAAGACATTTTCCGACAATAATCCCATTTTAAATCTAAAATCAATTTTTGTCAAGACTTAATTTTGCTCTCTAGCAGTCATGGTTACTTTGACAACCTCAAGCCAGACTGAACTCGCCATAAGCCGTTATAAACTCCCTGTTTTTCCAGCAATTCTTCATGTTTTCCCCACTCGACTAATTGACCATCTTCCATCACATAAATACAGTCAGCATTGCGGATAGTGGAAAGACGATGAGCGATCGCAATAGTAGTACGATTTTGGGTGATGTATTCCAGCGATCGCTGAATAGCCGCTTCCGTTTCATTATCTACCGCTGATGTCGCTTCATCTAATATCAAAATGGGGGGATTTTTCAACACAGCACGAGCGATCGCAATTCGTTGGCGCTGTCCTCCCGATAGTTTCTGACCTCTTTCTCCCACAATCGTATCATATCCTAGGGGAAAACTATTGATAAAACCATCAGCCTCAGCCACTTTCGCGGCATTAACAATCTCATCAAAACTGGCATCAAAAGTGCCATAGGCGATATTTTCCGCTACAGTGCCGTGAAACAGAAACACATCCTGACTGACTAAACCGATCGCTTTTCGTAAGTCCTCAAGTTTAATTTGTTGTAATTCTATGCCATCTATCAAAATGGTTCCCGACTGGATTTCATATAACCTTAATAACAGTTTGACCAACGTACTTTTACCAGAGCCAGTAGCCCCGACAATAGCAATGGTATCTCCCGCCGGAATATATAGGGATAGGTTTTTCATGACTGGCATTTGAGGGTTATAGGAAAAAGTGATATTTTTAATGTCAATTTCTCCCCTAACTTCCTGACTCTTTAAGGTAATATTTCCGGGGTGAGTAGCAATGGGGGTATCTAGCAAATTCATCACCCGATTAGTAGAAGCCATCGCCCGTTGATATTGGTCAAAGGTTTCTCCTAGGCGAGTCAAAGGCCACAGCAGACGCTGAGTAATAAACACCAAAACACTATAGCTGCCTACTGCTAACCGTCCTTCTATTGTTTGTAAACCGCCCACAATTAAGGTGGCAGTAAAACCAAAGAAAATCAAGAATCTAATCAGGGGAATAAAGGCAGCCGAAAAAGCGATCGCTCGTCGATTAGCTAGTCTATAGCCTTGACTTTGCTTGCCAATTCTTTCGGCTTCATATTCTTCGGCGGTAAAACTTTTAATGGTAGTAATACCCGTCAAATTATTAGACAATTGACCATTCAGAAAACCAACTTTTTCGCGGACTTCTGCATAACGGGGCGCTAACCTTTTTTGAAACAGTATAGAACCCCCAACAATAAACGGCATCGGTAGCATAGCTAACCAAGCCACTTCGGGAGATATAATGAAAAAACCACCGCCCACAATTAATATTGTGGTCACTACTTGCAGAATTTCATTAGCCCCAACATCTAAAAATCTTTCCAGTTGATTAATGTCATCATTAAGGATAGCCATTAAACTGCCCGTGCTGCGTTCTTCAAAATAGGATAACTCCAGTTTTTGCAGGTGTCGGTAAGCATCTAAACGCAGTTCATGTTGAATGGTTTGGGCGAGGTTACGCCACAGTAGTTTATAAATATATTCAAATAGGGATTCTAACCCCCAAATTATGCCACTGATAATCGATAAAACAATTAGTTGAGTTTGGACATTCTCAATACCCCATCGGGCTATAAATGAGTCCTGTTCATTAACTACCACATCCACCGCCGCACCAATTAAAACCGGAGGCGCTAGGTCGAATATTTTATTGAGAATTGAGCAAATACTAGCCTGCCAAATTTGCAGACGATAGCGATCGGCATATTCAAATAATCGCCTTAAAGGGGACTTAGAAATAGTAGGATTTTTGGTCACAATTTAAAGATTGTTAAGTTTTGTAGAGATATGATAACTTTTTATTTTATGCACATAGCCAGCTTTTTGTCAAGGGTATCTGGGGATGGTCCAAATATTGTGGGATGTGGCAGTAGCCTAAAAAAAAGGTGGGTTTTGGAGGTTTTGGGGGGAGGCAAAAGATTTATAAAGTGGGTTTTGGGGGTAATTTTATTAATTAGTTGATTATCTTGGTAAGCTGGGTTTAAATGGTAGGGCAATTATTAATCATTAGCCTTAGTGAAAATTGAGGGAGGATTGAATATCCTGTATATTTGATCACTATTTATAGCTGGGTCTAAGTGATTTTTAAGGCGATCGAATATTTATTTTTAGCAAATCATCATCAAGATTAATTTTATTGGCCGGCATGGCCTGGAGTGATTGAGATGAAATACCATCAATTGGCAATCCAAGAAACCATCGAAGACCTGAAATTTTTAATGTCTCAAACTATCACCCATGATAGCTTTAAGAAAGTTAAAGCCCTTTATTTGTTAAAATCTAATAAGGTTAGTAGTATTACCAAATTAGCGCTGGTGTTGGGGGTGAGCCGCATTACTATCCATCGCTGGTTAAATCGCTACCAAAAAGGTGGAATCGATCGCTTAATTTATCATCAATCTAAAAAAGGACGTAGACAGCAAATCCCCCCGGAAGCATTACAGGAATTAAAGTCTAAGCTGACCTTAAAAGAATCGGGCTTTAAAACTTATTGTGAAGTCCAAAGCTGGCTCCAAGACAAATATGGGTTACAAGTCTCATATAATGTGGTTTATGCTACTATTAGATATAGGCTCAATCTGCAAATTTAGTTAGGCTAAATTGTGGATGGCTGAAACTGGCAGTGGTGGCTAATCCTAGGGGGTTTTTGATGAATAAATCGCCGATTCCGGTTTTCTTTGAGAGCCATAAACTTGAGGAAGTGTGGAAAGTACCCTATCAGCAGCGACAGATAGATGCACGGCTTTGGGCGCAGGAACATCAAATTAAACCCGCAGCCGAAGATACTACACGGATCGGTTTATTACTCATTGATGTTCAGAATACATTTTGTATTCCCGGATTTGAGTTATTTGTCAGGGGTGCGGTACAAGATAATCAACGATTATGTGAGTTTATTTATCGCCATTTGGGGGTAATTACTGAAATTATAGCCACCCTAGATACTCACACTGCTATGCAGATTTTCCATCCGATTTTTTGGGTGAATGATAGTGGCGAATATCCCGAACCGGGAACGACTATTACTGATGAGGATATCACTAAAGGTCGATGGCGGGTTAATGCAAATATCGCCCCTAATTTTAGGGGGTGGGATGAACAAACCTTAGCACAACACGCCCGCTATTATACCCATCAATTGACGGAAGGGGGGCGCTATCCTCTAACGATTTGGCCCTATCATGGCATTATGGGAGGTATTAGTCATGCTTTAGTTTCAGGAGTAGAAGAAGCGCTATTTTTTCATAATATCGCCCGTTACAGTCAAACTCACCTAGAATTAAAAGGTCAACATCCCCTCACGGAAAATTATTCCGCCCTCAAGCCAGAGGTTTTAGTGGCTAGTAATGGCGTGAGTATTGGTAACACAAATCAAGGGCTAATTGAGCAACTGCTGAACTTTGATCGGCTATTTATTGCGGGTCAAGCTAAGAGTCACTGTGTCGCCTGGACTGTGGAAGATTTACTGACAGAAATTCAACAGCGCGATCGCACTTTAGCGCAACGAATTTATGTGTTAGAAGATTGTACTTCTCCGGTAATAGTTCCGGGTGTAGTCGATTTCACAGAAGCCGCAGAAGCCGCATTTAAAAGGTTTTCCGCCGCCGGAATTAATCTAGTTAAATCCACCGAGGCGATCGCCTTATAATGGTTGTGCGGTAATAGCTTCCCAGAAGTGGAGGGAGAAGGCTTGAGGAGTAGCTGTAACCCGCATTTTTTGAGCCCAAGTGTAAACTTGAAAATCAATTAATTGGGGAGAATTAGTATCAGCGAAATCCATACCACTAACCACAGCCACCCAATGACTAGGATAAGGTATTAAAGGCGGCTTATTTTTCAGTAAAGCCTCAGCATTTATCAAAGCCAACACCACCCCACCTTGGTCTAAAACAGCAGTGGCATTTTCCATAGCTTGGAGATGACCAAATAAATAAGGTTTGGTGAAATTAACATCAGCAAAGCCCAGAAGTTCCCGAGTCCATCCCACAATTTCCCAAGGCTTAGTAATTCCCGCCAAGTTACGGAGAATATCCGGCGCATTAGGCTCAATAGGAAGCCATAAATTTTGAGATTCTCGCAGGGTAGAAAGTACCATCCAATCAGCTTGTGGCATCTGGAAGTTTCCCCGGCTATTTCGCAGGCGTTCCGAGGCAGAAATCCAGGTATTTTTGAGGGTATGAAAGCCGCCCAGTTGAAACAAGTTGCGACAGATGGTGACATATTGTTGGGGGTGATGTCTAATCAGTTCAAAAACAATCACCGCCGGACCACAAAAAGGCTGTCCTCCCTGACTGAGACTAAAGGGGTTTTGAAGGCGCGATCGCATTTGGCTAATCACCTGTTCCCGATCCAACCCTAGCCAGACCCCAGGAACAGTAGAAGCCTCAAATTCAGCGATCGCATCTATCGCCATTTGTAACTGTTGAGGGTCTGGAAATACCTGCACCCGTCGTCTATCCTCCCTTCCCGACACCAATCAAATATAATAAAGCCATTCTGACCGCAATACCGCTAGTAACTTGCTGAGAAATCAAACTGCGATCGGGATTATCCATCAACTCGGAACTAATTTCCACACCGCGATTAACCGGACCAGGATGGAGAATTTTCACATCAGGACGACATAACTTTAAGCGTTCCGTAGTAATCCCATAAAGTTGATGATACTCTCGCAAACTCGGCAATAAATAATTAGTCATGCGTTCCTTTTGTAAGCGCAAAGTCATCACAAAATCAGCATCAGCCAGAGCCTCATCTAAACTCCAGTGTAAAAACAATTTACCAGGGCGATCGCTACCCAACCCCGCAAAGCATTTAGGTAGCAAAGTCGGCGGACCTGCTAAATGCAACTCCATTTCCGTAGCCGTCAAACTCCAGATATTAGACCGCGCCACCCGGGAATGCAAAATATCCCCAACCACCGCAATTTTCTTACCTCGCAATAAATCCAGGCGGGGACTTTCCGGGTCCAAAACCCGACAAATAGTAAACAAATCCAATAATCCCTGGGATGGGTGTTCATGTTGACCATCCCCCGCATTCAAAATCGCCACCTGAGTATTAAGGCGATCCATCTCCGTGGCGATCGCCAAAGGAACCCCCGCCTCACGATGTCGGATCACCATCATATCCGTTCCCATAGCCAAATAAGTTTTGGCCGTATCCAAAATAGTTTCACCCTTAGTCAGCGAAGAAGTCCCCGGCGTAAAATTTAACGTATCCGCCGACAGACGTTTCGCCGCCAATTCAAAACTATTGCGAGTCCGGGTCGAAGGTTCAAAGAACAAATTAGCCACCACCTGACCCTGTAAAGCCGGGACTTTTTTAGTCCTACGTCCGAGAACCTCCCGGAAACTAGCAGCAGTTTGCAAAACCGTATCATATTCAGCAGCCGTGAAATCAGCCAGAGATAGGATATGTCGGCGATTCCAGTTTGTCGTAACCATTTAGCCTCATTCAAGAAATATTTGCCGTAGCGCCGGATAACGGGGACAGGTGACTACTACCATTCGGAGTCAAGCCTTTTAGCCTTGAATTATTAACTATCGAAGTTAACCCATGTACCAGCCATGATTAGTATCCAACATTTGTTACCCCCTGTTTTGACTACCGTGATGATTGTCCTCTTGACAAGCTGTAGTAGTAATGTCCCCATTGACGAAAGTTCCGAAACCCCCATCAACCAACCCGACCCCCAAACTAGCGGCGAAACCACCATCAGCAAACCAGAAACCTCTCCGGTGCCGCCTCCCCTGAAGGAACCCACCGCCCCCCCAGCAAATACCATCCCAGTCACCCTTTATCAAGCCGACAGCGCCTGTCAAAACCTAGTACCGCGTTGGACTACACTTCCGGCGGAACAGTCCCTAGAATTGGCAGTAAGGCAGGTTTTAGACAACTACGAATCCGCCGACTTTTCCTTGGGGTATCGAATTATCCGCCATCAGCATACCATCACCATAGATTTTCGAGTTCCCAGCAACAGCCCCAGGGTGTTTACCTCCCTGTCATCCTGTGAACAACTAGCCCTCTTCGGTAGTTTACGCCAAACCCTCACTAGCAACCCGGTTTGGCAAATCCAACAAGTCCACTTTACCAATAGAGGCCAGGAAATTGTCCTGTAAGTGTGACCCGTTGTATGGTATAATTGGATCCGACAAAAAACACCACTAACTTGGGGTTAACCAGTTGGTATCATTAACTACAGTTCCCGGACGGACTCAGCCCCTTATCATCAGAGGTGTTAGAGCAGTTGGGGCTACAATTTGTGCTATTTGATTCTTACGATCCAGGTGATTTCTACGATGAACTATTTGCCTCTCCAGGGGAACCGAGACCCGAAGGCAAACTTTTAATAGATCGGCTTAATTCCCTGTCTCCAGAAGAAATTAGGATGCGACAACAGGCGGCGAAAACCGCCATGATGAAACTAGGGGCAACGTTTAACGTTTATAGCGATAGTGAGGGGACCGAGAGGATTTTGCCCTTTGATATGATTCCTCGTATTGTTTCCGCGCAGGAATGGGCGTATTTAGAACGAGGACTAATCCAGAGAATTCAGGCTCTCAATTTGTTTATATCTGACATTTACAGTGATCAGAAAATAGTCAAAGATGGTGTGATTCCTGAAGATTTGATTAACTCATCTAAAGGCTTTCTTAAACCCTGTATGGGAATTGAAGCCCCTAAAAATATTTGGTGTCATATCACGGGGACGGATTTAGTACGCGATCGCGATGGTCAATGGTATGTTTTAGAAGATAACCTACGCTGTCCCTCTGGGGTTTCCTATGTTCTGGAAAACCGACGGGTAATGAAAAGCACTTTTCCGCAAATCTTCGCTACCCTAGGCATTCAACCCGTTGATGAATATCCCAGTCATCTCCTAGATACTCTGCTGAATTTAGCCCCTTCCCACATAGATGACCCGACCGTGGTAGTTTTAACTCCGGGGATTTATAATTCTGCCTATTTTGAACATTCTTTCCTCGCCCAACAAATGGGAGTAGAATTGGTGGAAGGACGGGATTTGGTCATAGCAGATGGTTATGTGCAAATGCGAACCACAAAAGGTTTACAGCGGGTTGATGTCATTTACCGCCGCATTGATGATACTTTTATTGACCCCCTAGCCTTTAACCCTGAATCACTTTTAGGAGTTCCTGGTATCACCGAGGTCTATCGCAGTGGTCGCGTCGCCCTGGCTAATGCTTTGGGTACGGGTGTGGCTGATGATAAGGTAATTTATTCCTATGTCCCCCAGATGATTCGTTACTATTTGGGAGAAGATCAGATTTTGGCTAATGTTCCTACTTACTTGTGTTGGGAACCTCAGCAACTTGAATATGTGGTGGCTAACCTTGATAAATTAGTCGTTAAAGCCGCTAACGAAGCTGGTGGCTATGGGATGCTAGTTGGGACTCAAGCCACAGAAGAAGAACGACTAGAGTTTGCTGGACGCATTAAGGCGAACCCCCGCAATTATATCGCTCAACCTACCCTTTCTTTATCCCGCGTTCCTACCCTGCTAGGCGATAGCTTTGAGGGATGTCATGTCGATTTACGACCCTATATCCTTTACGGTCCTCAAGGGGTTTATGTTCATCCAGGCGGCTTGACCCGCGTGGCTATGAAAAAAGGTTCTTTGGTGGTGAACTCTTCCCAAGGGGGCGGCAGTAAGGATACTTGGGTTTTATTCTAATCTTGGCGGTAACTTTGTTAGCCACAATTGTCGTTACATTTTGAGTCGCAAAAACTATGCTCAGTCGTGTTGCTGATTCTATCTATTGGCTGAATTGCTATATAGAAAGGGCTGAAAATATTGCCCGATTTGTTGATGTTAACCAAAATTTGTTGTTGGACTCTCCTTCGGGAATGAAGCAACAATGGCGACCTTTGGTGTTAACTACTGGGGATTTAGAACTGTTTAAGGAACGCTACGGAGAGGCGACCGCTGAAAATGTGATTCAATTCCTGACTTTTGATAATCAGTATCCTAACTCGATTTTATCTTGTCTGCGGTTGGCGCGACAAAATGCGCGATCTGTCCGGGAAATTATTTCCTCGGAAATGTGGGAACAGGTCAATGAGTTTTATATGATGGTGCGAGATGCTGCTATGGGGGATAGCTCCTATTATTTGCCGGAGTTTTTTAATCAGGTGAAGCAGCAAGCCCATTTATTTGTTGGGGTTATGGATGCGACTATGACTCATAATGAGGGCTGGCATTTTGGAAGGATGGGAAGAATGCTAGAAAGGGCTGATAAAACTTCTCGGATTCTGGATGTTAAATATTTCATTTTGCTGCCTTCTGTGGAGGATGTGGGCACTACATTGGATGAAATTCAGTGGATCGCTTTGCTGAAATCTGCTAGTGCTTATGAGATGTATCGTAAACGCCGACAACACCGGATTACCCCTTTTGGTGTGGTAGAATTTCTGATTTTGGATCGGGAATTTCCTCGCTCGATTCAGTATTGCATATTACAGGCAGAGCGATCGCTTCAACATATTACCGGAACTAGGCCGGGAACTTGGAAAAATCCCGTAGACCTGGAGTTGGGACGTTTGCGATCGGAGTTGGACTATATCATGATTGATGAGATTATGAATCGGGGATTACATGAATTTCTCGATAATTTGCAAACCCGGATTAATATGATTCAAGAGAAAACGTTTGAAACATTTTTTGCCCTGGAACCTATGCCGGAAACAGCTAGTCAAAGTCAAGTAAGTTGACAGTGATATAATTATGCCTCTCTCCTTCCCCACCTATTCCCACTAACTGGGGGGTGGGGTGGGGCTGTACCTCGTCAGCCCTGTTCCTAATTGAAATACCCCTGACACAGTGATGATTTATAAGATTGTTCATACCACCATATACACCTATACTAAGTATGTGGAATTAACCCCCCATATCGTCCGCTTACGACCCCGTTCTGATGCCTTTCAGACTCTACAGAATTTTGCTATTGATGTGGTTCCCGAACCGAAAGGAATTTCGGCAATTGTTGACCTAAATGGTAATGATGTCCTGAAATTGTGGTTTGATGAACCCACGAAAGAATTAAAGATTAAAGTCAGTTCCCAAGTGGAAACCTATTGTAATAACCCCTTTAACTATTTGCTGGAACCTTGGGCGATGAGATTGCCGATCGCCGATTATCCGGCACCGATTTTAAGACATTTACAGCCTTATATAGAAGGGAGAGTTGACCCGGCGGCGGTGCAATTAGCCCAGGAAATTTGGCATGGTTCCCGGGGGGAAGTTCTCACGTTTTTAAGTGATTTAAATCAACGGATTTATCGAACTTGTCGCTATACTATTCGGGAAACTGGGGCGGCTTTCCCCCCCGGAATTACTTGGAGACAGCAAGCGGGTTCCTGTCGAGATCTGACGGTTTTATTTATGGAGGCTTGTCGGGCGATGGGTTTGGCGACTCGGTTTGTTAGTGGCTATCAGGAAGGGGATCTCAATAATAGCGATCGCCATCTTCACGCCTGGGCTGAGGTTTATCTTCCGGGGGGAGGATGGCGCGGTTATGACCCCACCCAAAATTTAGCTATAAGCGATCGCAATATCGCCCTGGTTTCTAGTGCCATTCCTGAATATGCTAGTCCCATCAACGGCAGTTTTCGGGGGCGAGGGGCATCTTCTCACATGAAATATGATTTATCCATTGAAAAACTCTGTTGATTAAGTATTTTAGCAGTCACATCAACAACCGATACCACTGCTATACTAGGTAAGGAATTTAATTATCCCGAACTTTTCCATCCTTTTCGCCTCTCAATGGGCATCAGATACCATAGTCATCACCTGAAAATCCTGAGCTTATTCAGATCGACAGAATCAGTGTAACAGAATATCCTGATCATATAGCCTGTATGTTGACTCACTATAATTCTGCAAATGAGGGTGAAAATATGAAAACTATTTTAGTAGTTGAAGATAATCCGATTAATTGGCAGATCTTTCAAAGAATTATCACCCGTAAAGGTGGGATGCTTGCCTGTCATACTGAGGACGTGGAAACTGTGATCAATATGGCAACTTCTAAACAAGCTGATCTGATTTTGATGGATATTTATCTCAACAATAGTTATTATGAGGGTCAACCCATTGATGGTATTAAAATTACCCAAATGCTAAAAGCTAATCCCGAAACTGCTAGTTTGCCAGTGATTTTAGTGACAGCCCAAGGGGATGAAAGCGATCGCGAATATTTCCTGGCCCAAAGTGGCGCTGATGGTTACATCCCCAAACCCATTATCGATCATCAAGCCTTTATTAACCAAATTAAAGCCACAATTGCGGGGGATGTCCTAGCCGAAAATGAACAATGATAGAGGTTTTAAAATACGTCATTAATCTACCTGTTCAGCATGACGAATAGCGGTATCAGGTAAAATACTAGGGGGTGGAGAAATCTCGATCGCCTGTATATTTTCCATAGGAATTACTAACAAACGATCCTCTAGCTCTATAATAATTTCATGGGAACCCAAAATCTGTTGCAGAGGATTAATAGGGCTGCCCTGCAAGGTTTGATGAGGCATAAACTCAAACTGGTAGGACTCCCCATTGATATAATGAACCGTTAAGGAAATCGGAGTTAATTTACTCATTGACGACGTGCTTCTAACTGTTCATAAACGTTTCGTAAATCCACCTGATGATAAGCCAGAGCCACGAGGGAATGATAAAATAAATCGGCTACTTCTGAGGCGATCGCCTGCGGCTCATCATCCTTACAAGCCATAACTACTTCCGCCGCCTCTTCCCCAATTTTCTTGAGAATCTTATTATCTCCCCCCGCAAATAACTTACAGGTATAGGACTGGGAATTAGGATGATCTCGGCGATCGCAAATTACCTGAAACAAACCCGCCAAAGTATGCCCAGCAGAGCCATTTAACTGGGAGGGAGAATGAGCCACCCCAGCCACCAGAAAATTGCCTTGGTGGTCATAGCGAATGGACTCGGGCATAATATCAGGATGCCAAAGTTGAACCTGTGACTGTTGAACCCACCACAGTTGTTGAGTCACCAGGGTTTTCTGTAGCGCCTCTCGGTTCATTGACCCCAAAGCCAAAACGCCACCATTTAAGATATCCTGAATGGCGATCGCTACCAGGCCCTGCTCATCGTAACGAATTTTATCAATATCAATCAGATTCCCTAATTCTGGGGGTTTCCCGGCTGCCATAACTCCAATAAATGTCATAAAAAACACCACTACTGTTTAGAATATCATTTTGTGTCCTCACCGTTGGCAAATTTGGCACTAAAGCATCGGAACATCTAACCATAAGGAGATTAAAGTGGTAAGCACCCCATTACAAACAACCAAATCTGAAGAAATCTTCAGCGCCGCCCAAAAAATCATGCCAGGGGGGGTTAGCTCCCCAGTACGCGCATTTAAATCCGTTGGCGGTCAACCCATAGTTTTCGATCGCGTCAAAGGAGCATATGTTTGGGACGTTGACGGGAACCAATATATTGACTATGTTGGCACTTGGGGGCCAGCTATTTGCGGTCATGCTCACCCAGAAGTAATCGCCGCCCTCCACGAGGCTCTCGAAAAAGGGACCAGTTTTGGCGCACCCTGTGCCCTAGAAAACGTTTTAGCAGAAATGGTGATCGATGCCGTTCCCAGCATCGAAATGGTCAGATTTGTTAACTCGGGTACGGAAGCCTGTATGTCCGTACTGCGGCTAATGCGAGCCTTTACGGGTCGCGAAAAAATCATCAAATTTGAGGGCTGCTACCACGGCCACGCGGATATGTTCCTAGTCAAAGCCGGATCGGGTGTGGCGACTCTCGGCTTACCCGATTCTCCCGGTGTACCTAAAAACGTGACTGTAAACACTCTCACCGCCCCCTACAATGACCTAGAAGCCGTCAAAAAACTATTTTCGGAAAATCCCGGTCAAATCGCAGGTATCATCCTAGAAGCCGTTGTAGGCAACTCTGGCTTTATTCCTCCTGATGCGGGTTTCCTGGAAGGTTTGCGGATGCTGACCGAGGACAATGGCGCTTTACTGGTATTTGATGAGGTGATGACTGGCTTCCGCATCGCCTACGGTGGGGCTCAAGAAAAATTTGGTGTCACCCCAGATTTAACCACTTTGGGTAAAATTATCGGTGGTGGCTTACCTGTGGGAGCCTATGGCGGTCGTCAGGATATTATGGCTATGGTCGCCCCAGCAGGTCCCATGTACCAAGCTGGAACTCTATCGGGAAATCCCCTAGCCATGACGGCGGGAATTAAGACTCTGGAATTATTGCAAAAGCCGGGGACTTATGAATATCTCGACCAAATTACCAAAAAGCTGAGTAATGGCTTATTGGAAATTGCTAAAGAAACAGGTCATGCGGCCTGTGGTGGGCAAATTAGCGCGATGTTTGGGTTCTTTTTTACGGAGGGACCTGTTCATAATTATGATCATGCTAAAAAGTCGGATTTGGCTAAGTTTGGCCGCTTCCATCGAGGTATGTTAGAACGGGGTATTTATTTGGCTCCTTCCCAATTTGAAGCCGGTTTTACTTCTTTTGTGCATACTGAGGAAGATATTGATCAAACTCTGGTGGCGGCGCGGGAAGTTTTATCTGGTCTGTAGATAATTCTGCCAGTCAATAGCTGGGTTTGTATGGGATTTTTGGTGAACTCTGAAGGTCTCATATAAAACCTGGTTTTGGCTGGGGTGTGTGGGGCTAATGTTAACCTGTTGATGGGGATGATTAATCACTGTAAAAAATTATTGATTTTGGGAGGAACTGCGGAAGCGACATCCCTATATAATCGGGTGAAAACTATGGCGAATATAGAGGCGATCGCTTCTTTTGCAGGTCGCACTCAACAGCCAGTTACCCCGAAAGACCCGGCGGCTTTTCGGATTGGGGGTTTTGGCGGTGTTCAGGGTTTAATCGACTACTTAAAACAACAAACAATTGATATTTTAATTGATGTTACCCACCCCTTTGCTGCACAAATTTCTGATCATGGGGCTATAGCAGCTAATGAATGTGGAATTAAACGGTTAATGGTTGTCCGTCCGGCTTGGGAAAAAGTCCCCGGCGATAACTGGGTTGAGGTGGATAGTCACTCACAGGCTACTATGGTTTTACCAGGGTTAGCTGAACGGGTATTTTTAACTATTGGTCGTCAGGAACTTTCCGCCTATGCTGAAGTTAAAAATATCTGGTTTTTAATGCGGATGATTGACCCCCCTCAGCCTAATTTACCTATACCTAGGGGGGAATTATTGTTACAACGGGGGCCTTTTTCGGTGGTAGATGAACTCTCAATTTTGCGGGAATATCAACTGGGTGCAATTGTTAGTAAAAATAGTGGCGGTGATGCTACCTACGCCAAAATTGTGGCGGCGCGAGAGTTAAAATTACCTGTGGTTATGGTGCAACGTCCTCCCATTCCTATGGGGGAAACGGTGGCTGATATTGAGTCGGCGATCGCTTGGTTACAGAAACAATAAAGGGGATTTTAGTTATGGTTTAATCACTGACCATTGAGTGACAGTAGCTAAGGGTTTCCAGCCTAAAAAACTGCCAATGGCTGCGGTTCTTTCAATGCCAATTCTGGTAAGTTCCCCCCCTAATTGATGATGCCATTTTAACAGAATTAACTCACTCTCTACTGTGACGGTATTAGCCACTAGACGACCTCCCGATCGCAATTTTTCCCAACAGGTTTCTAACAGACATGGGGTAGTAATACCACCACCAATAAAAATGGCATCCGGGGAAGGTAAATTAATTAATGATTCCGGTGCTTTTCCTGCTATAATTTTTAGGTGAGGCGTTCCTAAAGCTGTGGCATTATCAGCAATATATTGTAAGCGCCTGGGATGCTTTTCTATGGCTATACTTTGACAACGGCGATCGCTTCTCATCCACTCGATACCAATGGACCCACAACCTGCACCGACATCCCATAAAAGTTGTCCCGGTAGGGGGGATAATCGGCTGAGGGTAATCGCTCGCACTTCCTGTTTAGTTAACTGTCCGTCGTGGTCATAGGCGCTGTCAGGAAGTCCCGATAAACGAGGGGAAAATTTAACCGGATTAGAACTAATACACTCCACGGCGATCGCATTTAAATCAGCCACTTCGTCAACATCCCAAGAGGAAGCGAAACCGGAAATTTGTCGCTCTTTTTTGCCTCCCAAATGTTCCAAAACGACGATTAAACTATCACCAAATCCTTGATGTGTTAGGAGTTCAGCCACGGCGGCGGGAGTGCGACTATTTGCACTTAAAATTAATAGACGCGCACCCCCATAAATTACGCCATTTAATAAAGCTACAGGACGACCACATAAACTCAGGGTTTCCACATGGGTTAAAGACCAACCCAAACGACTACACATTAGGCTAAATGTGGAAGTAGAAGGAATGATAGTAATTTCCTCAATGGGAAGGTGACGGGTAAGGGTAACGCCAATACCATACCACATCGGATCGCCACTGGCTAAAACACAGACGGGTTGACCACGGCGGCGGATAATTTCTGCGATCGACTCATCAATAGGAGAAGTCCAGAGGAGTTTTTCTCGGTTATCCTCCGGGGGTAACATTGCTAAATGACGTTGACCACCGACAACTACTGAAGCCATAGATAAAAGCGATCGCGCCGTGGCGCTTAACCCTTCTAACCCATCTTCCCCAATTCCTACAATTGATAACCATTTATGGGAAAAATCCCTGCTCACCATAATTTATAGTTAAAATACCAGTATTCATGATATAGTATTTGGGCTTGTAGTTGGGAAAGTTCGGTGAGATTCCGACACTGTGCCGCAACTGTAATACAATTTTCTGAGTCAGAATGCCAACTACAAGTTATTGATGAGTTGTCAAAATCAGCTAATTTTGCGGCTCATTCTCTGCGTCGCATGGAGAAAAAAATCACCATGAATTGGTTAGTTAAAGCAAATGTTTGTCCGGGTCTATTTTATGGAACCCACGCCCAGGATGGTTTTTTAATCCGCATTCGGACTCCGGGAGGATTGATTAATAGTAAACAGGGTAAATTTTTGGGTCATTTATTAACGGAGTGGGGAGGCAAGCTACAAGTAACTAATCGCGCTAATTTACAAATTCGGGGAGTGCAAAAAGCGCCAAGTCTAGCAGTTTTTGATACGCTGCAACAATTAGATTTAGCCGCTAAAAATCCCACCATAGACCACCTACGCAATGTTATGGGTAGTCCGACGGCGGGAATTGATAGTCAGGAGTTAGTTGATACTCGTCCCCTGATTAAAGCCTTGGATGATCTGATTCAAAATCACCCGTTAATTGGCGAACTTAGTCCTAAGTTTAGCATCGGAGTTGATGGAGGGGGAACAGTGGGAATTGGTATGCGTTCTCCGGTGGCTTGGGAACATCGATATAATGAGATTCAACTTAATGCTATCTCGGTAAATGGTGGGGATAATGGCATTGATTTTCAGTTGGCGATCGCCGGAGATAAAAAGCTATATAATACTCAACTTGTCATCAAGCCAGAACAATGTTTATCCGTAGTCGCTACCCTTATTAATGTCTATGGGGAGTATGTCCGAAAAAATCCCTTAGATACCGGGAAAAAGCCTCGGATGAAACAGCTAATTGACAATCTAGGATTAGATACATATATCCAGCAAGTCAACAGCCAACTAACCCAGCCCTTGCCGATATTATCCGCTGAACCTACCCCTAGCAAACCCTATCATCATTTGGGAATTTATCCCCAAAAAAACGCCGAATTGTGTTATATTGGGATATCATTACACCTAGGACAAATTAATGCACAACAATGGTTAGGATTAGTCGAACTTTCCGAAACCTTTGGTAATGCCGAGTTAAGATTAACCCCTTGGCAAACAATTATAATGCCAAATATTCCCCATCATAAAATTAGCCAATTATTGCCGAAACTATCCTTATTAGGCTTCGCGGAAATTGAGTCAAATCAAGTGGCGATCGCTGCTTGTGGTGGTAAGCCTGGCTGTGCCGCATCACTTACCGACACTCAAACTCACGCCGCCCAATTAGCAGAATATCTCCACCAGCGATTAAATTTAGATACTCCTATTAATATTCATGTAACCGGCTGCCCTAAATTTTGCGCTCAACCTAGTCCCGCAGAAATTACCCTTTTAGGGCATACAATTAATCAGAATGGCGAAACTATGGAAGGCTACCAAGTTTATATCGGGGATGGTCAACAATCCTTAAAACACAAAATTTTTGAGGGAGTGTTTACCGAAATACCCAAATTTTTGGCTGAGTTTTTGCGCCAAAATCCTGGATTAAATTAATAACTAATTACCTAGAAATTTGCTGATGATAGACTACCTTCGTGACGGCAACCAAATATATCAGAAATC
>NZ_PKGG01000665.1:0-254 GCF_046480465.1 Arthrospira sp. PCC 8006 | reverse complement strand
GCGAAGGTCTCGCTCGTGGGCGCCGGGATGAAGACCCACCCGGGCGTCGCCGCCAAGATGTTCACCGCGCTGTCCGCCGCCGGCGTCAACATCGAGATGATCTCGACCTCGACGATCCGCGTGTCGGTCGTCGTCGCCAAGGACCAGGTCGAAGCCGCCGTGCTGGCCGTCCACGAGGCCTTCGGTCTGTCCGAGGACCTCGTCGTCTCGGAGGAGGGCGCCTGATGGGGGTCAAGGTCGCCGTCCTCGGCGCT
>NZ_PKGG01000185.1:0-10816 GCF_046480465.1 Arthrospira sp. PCC 8006 | reverse complement strand
TCTCTTCGCAATTATTAAGGAATCGTTAAGATTTCCGATTTTGCGTTTTGACCTTGAGTTCCCTGCCTTGTTTTGTATATTTCTATACCAAACTTTGGGACATATAAACAGTTGTGGGATGGTCAGGGTATGAGTTCCTTATATTTCACCAAGGGGTGAAAGTCACACTAGGAAGTTATTTCAGGCATTTCAGCCTTATTTGATTCCTAAACGTCTCGCACCATTGTGTTTAATATACCACAACCAGAGCGCTGAAATCCCGGATTTTCCGTAATCCAAAAGGATTTGGGCTGAGTGTTAGTCAAAGTGGCCACTTGTCAGATAGAGATCATGGTTGCCTTGCTGTTGCCTTGTCGGGATATGATTTGTTGGTCGCCATTAATACGCACTAACACTAAAAAAGTTGTGGTGAGGAGATTCTGGCACAACTGTTTGGTAAAACTATGATCAATATACTGAAAGGGAGAAGCCGATGAAATTCGAGAGTGCTATGCAGGAAGCCTGTTATGAGAAAATTACTACTTGGATGAGGGAACTTTACGGTAAATTTCCCTGTGCCAGACCGGATGTGCCGGGACTGGCTCTGTTTATGGGATCAGCGCTGGTGGAGGTGTTTGTTTTTCCGTGGGGAACAGATGAGGCAATTATTAACACTCGTTCCTATGTGGTGACGGGAACAGAACTTACCCCAGACCTGATGCGGTTTCTGTTGCGGGAAAACAGCAATATGCGGTTTGGAGCCTTTGGCATTGATGATAATGGTGATGTTCTGTTCGAGCATACCATCGTGGGTTCAACCTGCGACAAAATAGAACTGGAATCTTCGGTAAATGCGGTGCTAGAAATTGCTGATGATTATGATGACAAAATTGTGGAGCGTTGGGGAGGAATGCGGGCTTTAGATCGGATTCGCTAATATGACGCTGTGGGCTAACGCTCCCCAAACACTCAACTTTCAAAACCTAATGGGTAACTTGTTGGCATCGAGATCGGACCCCAAACCCCCGTATTTTGGGGGTTAAGGGGTTCTTAGCGGAAGAAACGGCGATTCAGGCGATTTCCAGTGCCACCGTCTGCGGGGTCTAGGAAGGGTTTTAACAGAATCCCTTGGGAGCGATTAGACGAACTCCTGGGAATGATGCCTTCGAGTGTACCAAGGGTTGAGCGTTCATTGACCAATGTCACAACGCCCTGGGTACTCTGTCCGCTGTCAGCAATTAACAAATTCTGAAAAATGCGATCGCGGACGATTTCGGCACTTTCGCCAGCCGGAACCGTCAGGACAATCCGACATTGAGGGATATCTTCGGTAGTAGCACAAACAGTGTTGTAGCCATTTTCTACAGCGGTCTGTAAAGCCACCAACCCATCAGGGCGATAGGACTCCAGACGGCTACTAATTTCCTGACAGCGACGTTGAGGAGTCCAACCGCCTCCCATTTGAGCAGGAACCGCCCAAGGGAAGCCTTGAGTTGGTTGGCTGACGGGATAATACATGACTGTGTATTGACCGTTGACCACTTCACAGCGAAACCTGGGAATATTGGAGGTTTCTGTTTCTACTTCTACCTGAGGGATGGGAACTGTCTCTTCTTGCTGGGGAGGAATAGAGGTTTGTGTAGGGATTGGTTCTGGGTTTTGGGGAAAATTAATCCGAGGAAGACCGAGTTGGTCGGTAATCTGAGACCAGGAAGGACTAAAATGGCGATCGCCTATGGACAGGGGCCTAGCTGTGGCCGCCCCCTGATTGATTACCAGAGGCATAGCTAAGGATAAGCTGATCACCCCGAAAATGGGGGAAAATTTACGCCAACCAGACTTGAATTGTGTAAACATGGAATTTTTTTCCTCCTTCAGGTAAAGTAGTGATATTTTCTTAGGCAAAGTTGCAACTCATTTTGTTTACAAATATTTACAGTTGCTCAGGACTCGCGTAAAATATTCAGGTGTCAAACTTCAAGGAGTGCAAACGATAATGTCGGAGGGCCAGAAGCTGCTGACGGTTCCGAAAGATTTCCTAGTCCCGGAAGGGGGTTTAAATATAACCCTCCTTATGTTCTTAGGGGCTATTGCGATCGTCATTAGTTCGACTCTAGGTTACTGGTGCTGGCACTGGCCTCATTGGTTCTGTTTTGTGTGTAATGTACTAGCCCTACATCTAGCAGGGACAGTAATTCATGACGCATCCCATAATTCTGCACACCGCGATCGCACCCTGAATGCGATTCTAGGACATGGTAGTGCTTTAATGTTGGGTTTTGCCTTTCCCGTTTTTACCCGGGTCCATATCCAACATCATGCCCATGTTAATGACCCAGACAACGATCCTGATCATTTTGTTTCCACAGGGGGGCCGTTGTGGTTAATTGCGGCCAGATTTTTTTATCACGAGATTTTTTTCTTCCGGCGGCGACTGTGGCGCAAATATGAGTTACTGGAGTGGTTTTTAAGCCGCATGGTAGTGGTGGGAATTGTCGCCCTAGGGGTTCACTATGATTTCTTGGGCTATATTCTCAACTTCTGGTTTACTCCGGCTTTGGTGGTAGGATTGGCTTTGGGGTTATTCTTTGACTATTTGCCCCATCGTCCCTTTCAAGAACGCAATCGCTGGAAAAATGCCAGGGTTTATCCTAGTGCGATCCTCAATATTTTGATTTTGGGACAAAACTACCACTTGATCCATCATCTGTGGCCGTCAATTCCCTGGTATAAGTATAAACCTGCCTACGAAGCGACTAAACCTCTGTTAGATGCGAAAGGGTCTCCCCAAACCTTGGGATTGCTTAATGGGAAGGACTTCTGGAGTTTTATGTATGATATTTTCCTAGGGATTCGTTTTCACCATCACAAATCGCCTAAGTTATCTAAATCAGAGGACTGAATCAATAAGATGAGATCCCAGGACCAAAAACCCGAACCCAAACCCGAAACCAAGCCATTACCCCCTGATGAAACCACTAAAGGGGGTAAGTTTCGCGAAAATTTGGTGATTCTGGCGGTGGCTTTGAGTCTGTCGTTACTAATGCGCATTTTTGTGGCTGAACCCCGTTATATTCCGTCGGATTCAATGTTCCCGACTTTGGAAATTGGCGATCGCTTAGTGGTAGAAAAGGTTTTATATAGATTCAGTCCTCCCAAATTTGGGGATATTATTGTTTTTACGCCACCTGGACAGTTAAGGGTTCAAGGCTACACCAAGGACCAAGCATTTATCAAGCGTATTATTGGTAAACCAGGTCAACTGGTGGAAATTCGCGGCGGTAAGGTTTACTTAGATGATAACCCGATCGCAGAAGAGTATATCGCGGAGCCTCCTGAGTATGATTGGGGACCGGATTTGGTACCTGACCAAAAGTATTTTGTCATGGGAGATAACCGCAACGATAGCAATGATTCCCACATATGGGGATTTTTACCCCAACAGAACATTATTGGTAGGGCGGCTTGGCGTTTTTGGCCTTGGGAACGATTAGGGCCGATCTAAGAGAAAATTTGTCTATAAGGATTATAGCCGGAGGTGGTACGGCAATTGCGACCCTTGGGGGGTACAGCAGCCAATATTTCGATGTTACAATTGTAGACAAAATATAGGAGCAATTCCTGGGTTAAGGAATCGCGATCGCCTGTTGTATAAAAGATTTAACCAATTATGAGTTTCTTTGAATCTGAGATTGTACAGCAAGAAGCCAAACAGTTATTTGAGGACTATCAGTCTTTAATCCAACTGGGAAGCGATTATGGGAAATTTGACCGAGAGGGCAAAAAACTGTTTATTGAGAATATGGAATCGATGATGGATCGTTACCGTGTATTTATGAAGCGGTTTGAACTGTCTGAGGATTTCATGGCTCAGATGACTATGGAACAGTTAAAAACTCAACTGGGTCAGTTTGGGATTACCCCTGAGCAGATGTTCCAACAAATGCACATGACCCTAGAAAGGATGAAATCGGAACTGGAAAAACAACCTTAGATGGTTTATCGAAAAACTTGAGCCTCAGAAAATGCTGTATCTGGCATTTTGGGGGCTTATTTTGTCCGCTACAAGGCTATAACCGGATTTTGGTTTGATCAGTTGTGGGTGCGATCGCTACGGTCGCCAATTTTTTGTTAAAATACGTTAAGCACCCATCCTCCCACTGACTGGTTTTAAAAAGTTACCCCTTATGACTAACGTTCCTGTAACTCGGATTCGTAATTTTTCGATTATTGCTCATATTGATCATGGTAAGTCTACCTTAGCCGATCGCCTACTTCAGCAGACCGGGACTGTGGCTGATCGCCAAATGAAGGAACAGTTCCTAGATTCGATGGATATTGAACGGGAACGGGGGATTACCATCAAACTCCAGGCGGCTCGGATGAATTATACAGCCAAAGATGGTCAGCAATATGTTTTGAATCTGATCGATACTCCTGGCCATGTGGACTTTTCCTATGAAGTATCCCGTTCTTTGGCTGCTTGTGAGGGAGCGCTGTTAGTTGTGGATGCTTCCCAAGGGGTGGAAGCGCAAACTCTGGCTAATGTCTATTTAGCTTTGGAGAATGATTTAGAAATTATCCCAGTTCTCAATAAAATTGATTTACCTGGGGCTGAACCTGAACGGGTAGCTGGGGAAATTGAGGAAATTATTGGTTTGGACTGTTCCGATGCGATCCGCGCTTCGGCTAAGGAAGGTATTGGTATTGAGGAGATTTTGGAGTCTATTGTTAAATTAGTTCCGCCTCCCAAGGATACGGTATCGGAGAAACTGCGGGCGTTGATTTTTGATAGTTATTATGACAGTTATCGTGGGGTGATTGTCTATTTTCGGGTGATGGACGGGACGGTTAAAAAAGGCGATCGCGTCCGTTTAATGGCATCGGGTAAAGAATACGAAGTTGATGAGTTGGGAGTATTAGCGCCTACTCAAACCCCGGTTGATGAATTGCACGCCGGGGAAGTTGGCTATCTGGGTGCTGCGATTAAGGCGGTGGAAGATGCCCGGGTTGGTGATACCATTACTATGGCGAAAAATCAGGCGGATAGCCCTCTCCCTGGATACACAGAGGCTAAACCGATGGTATTTTGTGGGTTATTTCCTATTGATGCTGACCAGTTTCCCGACTTACGAGAAGCCCTCGATCGCCTCAAGTTAAATGATGCTTCTTTGTCATACGAACCCGAAACTTCTAGTGCTATGGGGTTTGGTTTCCGGTGTGGTTTCTTGGGGTTACTACACATGGAAATTGTCCAAGAAAGATTGGAACGAGAATATGACCTCGATTTAATTGTAACTTCTCCTTCTGTGGTCTATAGGGTGACGACTAATACTGGGGAAGTGCTGATGATTGATAACCCCAGTAAATTACCCGAACCTAATCACCGGGAGAAAATTGAGGAACCTTATGTGCGGGTGGAAATGATTACCCCAGAGACTTTTGTGGGTACTTTGATGGAATTAGCCCAAGGTCGGCGGGGTGATTTTAAGGATATGAAGTATCTGACTATGGGGCGGACAACTCTGGTTTATGAGGTTCCTTTGGCTGAGGTGGTGACGGACTTTTTTGATCAAATGAAATCGCGATCGCGGGGATATGCCAGTATGGAATATCATTTTATCGGCTACCGTCAGAATCCTTTGGTTAAGCTGGATATTATGATTAATAAGGATACTGTGGACTCCCTGGCGATGATTGTTCATCGGGATAAAGCCTATAATGTGGGACGGGGAATGGCGGAAAAACTCAAAGAGTTGATTCCTCGCCATCAGTTTAAGGTCCCTATTCAAGCGGCGATCGGTTCTAAGGTAATTGCTAGTGAACATATACCAGCTTTGCGTAAGGATGTTTTGGCTAAGTGTTATGGCGGTGATATTAGCCGTAAAAAGAAATTACTCCAGAAGCAGGCTAAGGGTAAAAAACGGATGAAGGCTTTGGGGTCGGTGGATGTTCCCCAAGAGGCTTTTATGGCGGTTTTAAAACTTAATCAAGATTCCTAATTTCTGGGGGTGTGGTTGGGGTATCACTGGGGGGGAGTCCTGGGGCTTAAAAGTCAAAATAAATGTAGGGTAAACCACCTTCTGGGGCTAATAATAAGACGGCGAAAAAGCAGAGGGGAATTAAAATTAACTTGATGGGCCAGTTGAGTTGTACTTTTAAACCCCGTCGAAATGCGGTGGCGATCGCCATGGCTATGATTACCCCAATTAGAATCCTGACTAAATCAATTCTTTCAACTCCTAAAGCCTCCACATAAACTAGGTGGGCAAATTGAATATCGGCGCGGGTTCCCCAAAGGTTTTGCACTACCCAAAATGAATCCTTTAAGTCAGGAAGTCTGAAGAAAATCCAAGTCCAAAAAACCATTAATTGGGTGATAAACCAACTGATAATTATACCTGGAAAAGTTAGCCAAATCCACTGTATTGATAACTGTTTAGATAGGGTATCTGTGAGTCGATGAATAACTAAAGCTACCCCGTGTAATACTCCCCATAAAATAAACCCCCAGGCTGCGCCGTGCCAAATTCCGGCAATTAACATGACAATTAGTAAGTTGAGACAGGTGCGGGTGAGTCCAACCCTTGAACCTCCTAGGGGAAAATAGAGATAATTTCGCAGCCAGTCCCCTAGGGTGATATGCCATCGTCGCCAAAAATCGGCGATACTGGTGGTAAAGTAGGGAGCATCAAAGTTTTCTGGTAAGTTTAATCCTAGTAGTAATGCTGTACCTCTGGCTAGGTCTACATAGCCGGTAAAATCTAAATAAAGCTGTAAACCATAGGCGACTGTAGCCAGCCATAAGTCGCCACTTCCAGCCCGTTGTAAGTTTTCAAAACTTAGGTCTACAAAAATACCAATGCGATCGGCAAAAATTCCTTTTTTGACTGCGCCCATAGCCAGCAACCATAAGCCATCTGTGATTTTTTCTGGTGTGGGAAATTGCAGGGTTTGAAATTGATTTTTGAGATGATGATAACGGGTAATTGGGCCGGCAATGAATTTGGGAAATAAGAATTTATAGCTGGTAAATTCTAGTAAAGAATTGGTGGGGGGTGCGCCTCTATATACATCTATTAAATAGGCGATTATTTCAAAGCAGAAAAAACTCAATCCTAAAGGTGGTACAATATAGGACTGTACCCAAACGGCTGCATCTTGAATCTGATTGTTATTGAATGTACCGCCAATGATATTGAGCAGAAAGGGAATATATTTAAAACCTAGTAATAGTAGGAGGTTTATGATAATTCCAATCCACAATAAAATCAGGCGGCGACGGTTAAAGGAACTATTAGCAATTTGCCAATCTTCTAAAGGTTCACCAATGGAGAGCGCTAAACCAAAGTTAAAGAAAATGCACAGTAACAGCAGGGGTATATATTGAATTTGTAGGGAGGCATAAAATATTAAACTGGCTGCTAATAGTATGATTAATCTGCCTTTACGCCAGGGTGTTAGCCAATAAATCAGGAAGACAAAAAACAGGAAGATAGCGTAATCGGTGGATATAAAAGTCATAAATAGGGAAGTGGGAAGTTGCCATAATCAAGGCGGGTTGTCTGGTAAGGGTCAACGGTGACCAATTCAGTGAATTAACCCGCCTATTGATGAAGTTAGAAATTAACTAACATTGACGATCGCCTCTGAACTTTCGTTAGCCATGCGATCGACGGCTCGGAGGGCGTAGGTTCCTGGTGAGACACTGACGGCTGTGGTATTGCGATCGATGACACGCACCAACTGCCAACCATTGGTAAACTGCTGGTATAAAGCCCAAGACCGGATATCATTATCAGGAGATGGATTCCAGGAAATCATCCCCGAAGCAGCTTGTAAACCCGTTGGGGGTTGTGGTGGTTCATTATCTAGCCAAGGCATAGACGGCGGCAGGGCGGGAGTTGGGTAAACAGATGATTTAAACACCTCATTAACGCCACTTTGATTATCCCGAAACATCTTCATACTAAAAAAGATATTTCCCAGGGAAAGTTGATTAGCTTTTTGGCGAGAAATTTGGACTTGTCGCTGAAACTCAGATACAGGCCAACCATTAGCCAATTGACTGAGAAAGTTGCCCGTATAAATATGGCGTTGGAAGGGGTTATTCCGTACCCACCAATCCAATAACACCGGATAACTCTGTTGTGGGGGGTCAATGCGCCAATAGAGTTGGGGAGAGAGATAATCTAACCATCCCCTATCCATCCATAATTTGACATCAGCAAAAATCGCCTCATATTGATCCATACCCACAATTCCGGGAGCCTTTCCAGGGCGATAAATACCAAAGGGACTAATCCCAAATTTGACATAGGGCTTAACTTCCTTAATCCCCTGATATAGGCGGAATATCATCTGATTGACATTATTTCGCCGCCAGTCAGCCAGGGAGAGATTACCCCCAGCGGCTCGATAGGCGTTGTAGGTTTGTCCGTCTGGGAAAGGAATTCCGGGTTTGGGATAAGGGTAAAAATAATCATCGAGGTGAACCGCATCTATGTCGTAGCGCCGGACAACATCCATAATCACGTTATAGGTGCGGTCTTGTACTTCTTTGGCACCAGGGTCCATCCAAACTAGGTCGCCGTAGCGGTAGGCGTATTGGGGATAAACGGCAGCCATGTGATTGGGTGCAAAAGGACCCCTTTCTGAACCCATGCGGGCGCGATAGGGATTAAACCAAGCGTGGAGTTCAATATTGCGCTTGTGGGATTCTTCAATGGCAAATTGTAGGGGGTCATAGAAGGGATTAGGGGCTTCCCCTTGTCTTCCGGTGAGCCAGGTACTCCAGGGTTCAAGTTGGGACTGATAGAAAGCATCGCCGGTGGGTCTAATTTGCAAGACTAGGGCGTTAAGGTTTAATTCCTGCATCCGGTTAAGGATAGCTAGGAGTTCAAATTTTTGTTGGGCTACAGATAGATTTGATGCTGAGGGCCAGTCAATATTAACTACGGAGGCGACCCATACTCCCCTAAATTCCCGTTGATGGGTGGGTTGATTGGCTTGGGGGCTGTTACTGGCTGTTTCAAAAGGGTTTGGGAGGGGAATTTGGCTGAGTTCAAAATCGAGCCCTACCTGGGTTGGGGTTGGTTGGGGTTGTGGGGGGTTGGTAATGGCGGAAATTATGCGATCGCCTGCCGCCGCACAGTAGGCGTGGGTTTGGCTAAGGACGAATCCGAGAATCAGCCCACATACCCAAATGCCGATTTTTCTCTGGAGGCTGGTGATGGGTTTAACGGTGATAGATTCCCGGTAGCCCCTAAATTTTCCGAGGCGGCGCGAGTCGTTGTTGGATGTCATAGATGGATCTTGAGCAGATAATTTGGTGATTATTTGAGTTAGGATAAACAATTTATCAGATTTGGCCTTATAGTGGCTACTGGCTATGGTCCGGCGATCGTTAGGAATCCTGAATAAATAGATATCCGGGACAATAGTTTGGTTCCAGTAATAATATCAGTTGATATCTGAGGTAAAATTTGCTAGAGTTCCGAGATACCTCTGGCAAAAGTCTCAGGAATTTGGAATCCTAGGGCAATAGCCTGTAGGATGGCTCGGCAAACCACTAGGTGATTTTGAGGAGATGAGTTTAATGAAGTCTAAACTGTTAGGTGGGCTGTGTGTGCTGATTACAGCATTCATGCCTGTCAAAGCCTTAGCCCAAATTGGAGTTCCCACGACTCCATCAGATTTTGATATCAGATACCAGCGACCAGATCCGCAAACAGGCAGAGTTACTCCCCCCAGATACTACAGCTTGCCCGATTTGTCTTATCCTCTGAGGACTCTCCCGGCTGCTTTCCGCTATCCGATTATGTATGAATTAGGAGTTAACCGCAACATCAGAAGTGATGCAGTGATCACCGATGAAGTATTTATTCCTAATCTCCCACCAATTCCTGCCGGCATTACCCTAGATAATATTCCCCGCGTCCGCGCTGAATATACCCGCCGGGTTGAGGAATGGGGCGAACGGGTTCAGGAATGTAAGAGACTTGATCCCCTGATCATTAAAACTGATACAGGAAACCCAGTGTTAATTAATCAACGTTCTGCTGGCAGAATTCTTCTGAACGCTAACAATATTTCTGTTTGTCCCAGATAACAGCATCAGAGATTATCGGTTGTTGCTCAGATATTGTTGCTAATCCCCTCTTGGTATCAAGATGGGGATTATTTGTATTTGGGGCCGAAAATAGGTCAAAATTATGCCACCTATGGCGACTGGAAATATTTTGAGCCATAATTGAATGATAATCGTGTTTGCGCGTGATTTTTAAGGGTCCGAAAATTTGAGAATTCATGAAACTATGACTCCTAGTTAGTCCCTATAAGTGGCACAGGCAACTGCGGAGTCTGCCCAAAAGTCCTATGTCAACTTAATCCATTATGATATTCTCCAATCAAATCCAGGTTTTATCTGCTGCTTATTCGTCTCATCGAGTTAAACGTCAGTTAACCGGACCCCTGATGACCCCGGATAGTCCATTATTGGCTTTGTTTGAAGCCGGCTTAGATGGGATGGTGATAGCAGATAACTTGGGATATTACCTGGATGCTAATTGCATAGGTAGCCTATAACCCCTATTCTACCGTTACTTAGGTGTTACTCAAAACCATAGCAGGATAACAAGTGAGTAAAAAATGAGTAACGCTACTGATACCCCTACAGTAGGGGGAAAGGGTAACTATGATGAGAGTTACGCTAGATTCTTGAAAGCCTATCAAGACTTTAAAGGGGAATGTCCCAAAGGAGTGACCCTCAAACTACAAAAGTCCGGGGCTAGGTACAATCTACTATTGCAGTTTAAGCAACAATCTACCGGGAAAC